>JAYYHK010000001.1:0-27181 GCA_036148495.1 Thermoplasmatota archaeon
ATGATGTTATTTTTACTCATAACTCTACTAGGGTTATGGTATGCCTTTAGAAAAGAGGATGTGATTTGGATATGAGCGCAAAGGGAATAAGAGGAAATATAGATCTTAGAAGGGGACTCGGGTCAAAAACTACTGACCGTGAGAAGATAATGGAAGACGGTCCAGCAGGTGACTGGTTAGCATTACGATCAGATCAACTGCTAAAATGGATTGATGATGCAGTTTACAACGCATCCGAAGCTACAGGTATGAGAGAAGTGGTTGATAGAGTAACAAGGCCAATTTTTAATTTTGCGCAAAGATTTTCTCCACATCCATTGCATTTCGGAATAATGTGTTGTGCAATTGAGATGGGACAAGCCTCTGCTCCAGATCATGACATAGACAGACTTGGATTAGTATATCGTTCATCACCTCGTCAATGTGATGTTCTTATCGTGAATGGTCCTGTTTGTGAAAAGCTACGTCCTAAACTGAAAACTCTCTATGAGCAAATGCCTGAACCTAAATGGGTCATTGCCATGGGAGAATGTGCTATATCTGGTGGTCCTTACTGGGATTCATACTCTGTTGTTGCAGGAGCAGACACATTCATGCCTGTTGATGTTTACATTCCAGGATGTCCAGTTAGGCCTGAAGCATTAATGCACGGTTTTTTAACTCTACAAAAGAAAATACGTGAAAAAGAGCCGGGGATGTTCCTAAGGCGATAGTTGTATGAATTTCAAGGAATTGCAAAAACAGTTAAAAGCAATGGACGGAGTTTCAAAACTTTCGCTTGTACGTGACAATGTGGTAAAGGTAGATTTAGAAAAATCTTTATCAAAAGATTTTTTTATTAAAATGAAGGAAGAGTGTTATTTTGAGCATTGCTCCTTGATTACTGCTATTGATAATCAACCAAAATTTGAGTTAGTATATCATTTATCTTGTTTAAGTGGTGAATTGAAAGTTGGAGATACTAAAATGGCTGCAATGCTTGAGGTTCATGTACATTTAGAAAGAGATTCTCCATCAATTGATTCTGTTTCGGATCTTTGGTTTGGTGCCAATTGGCACGAGCGCGAAGCTTTTGACTTAATGGGTATATACTTCATCGGTCATCCAGATTTACGTAGAGTTTTGTTGCCTGAAGGATTTGCAGGTCATCCACTCAGAAAAGATTATGTGTATGAAATACACGAGGAGGAGTGGTAATGGCTGAAATGTGGATAAGTATGGGTCCGCAGCACCCTATGACTCATGGTCTTTGGACATTAAAGGTAAAAGTTGATGGTGAAACAATTACTGACGCAGATCCTGAACTTGGTTATCTTCATCGTTCAGTTGAAAAAATGGGCGAAAGAAGAAAATATTTCATGAATACAACTTTAACTGATAGACTGTGTTATGCAAGTTCTACT
Source organism: Thermoplasmatota archaeon (assembly GCA_036148495.1). Lineage (GTDB taxonomy): Archaea > Thermoplasmatota > Poseidoniia > MGIII > CG-Epi1 > CG-Epi1. The sequence continues at coordinate 1,404 of JAYYHK010000001.1, forward strand.
ACATGGACTCATAATTACGTTTTATCAGTTGAAGAGTTAATGAGTGTTGAAGTTCCAACTAGGGCTCAATACATTCGTACCATTATGCTCGAAATACAAAGGCTTGCTTCCCACCTGATGTGGGCTGGCGCTTACATGCCTGATTTAGGCCACATTACTGGAGCTTTATATTTTTGGAGAGATAGAGAGCTTTTCCTTAATTTATTAGAACTACCAAGTGGTAGTCGTCTACTTTACAATTACATTAGAATTGGTGGTGTTAAGAGAGATTTGCCAGATGGATTTGAGCAAAAAACTGAACGTATCTTAAGTCTTTTTGAGCAGAGGCTAGATGAGTATGCAGATTTATTCGAAAATTCAAAAATATTTCGAATGAGAACTGAAGATGTCGGTAAGTTTACAGCTTCCCAGGCAATGAACATGGGTATTACTGGTCCTAATCTAAGAGGTTGTGGTGTTAAACATGATTTAAGAGTTGAAGATACTTATGAAATTTATGAAGAAGTAGACTGGAACGTAAGTACTAGAGAAGCAGGTCCAGGTTACAGCGATTGTTTCAGCAGATATATGGTTCGAATTGATGAAATGAGAGAATCTGTAAAGATTATTAGGGATTGCTTCAAAAAAATGCCAAAAGGACCTACAATGTCTTCCAGAGTTCCAGTTAGGGCTTCAGGTGAAGCATTTAGGAGAACTGAAGATTCACGTGGTGAAGCTCTAATGTATTTAGTTGGAGATGGTTCCGATAGGCCATACAGGTGGAAAATCAAAAGTCCTATGTTTACTACAATTTCCGCATGTCCGCATTATCTCAAAGGATACAAAGTTGCAGACATTCCTGCAATAATGGGGAGTATCGATATATGTATAGGAGAGACTGACAAATGACGTTGTTTGGTTTGTGTAAGGCTATGGCTGAGTTAACGGCTGACTTATTTCTTGTACCTTTATTTAATTTTCAAAGAAATATTTTCCCTCCATTTAGTTATCCTGCAGGAGACTTAGCAGATTGGTTTGCTAGTGAGGGAGGTATTGTTACTCTTGCTTGGGTCTATGCAGTAAATATAGCATTTGCAGTTGGTATGACCAATTTAATTTTGGTAATACACTTAGAGAGAAAAATAGCAGCTCGTATTCAGGATCGCAGAGGACCTATGCTGTCTCTCAGAGCTTTTAGAGAGCTTGGTGAAGATTTGGCAGGTGAAGCTCCTACATGGAGGTTCAAAGGAAATTATAGTGGTATTGGTATAATTCAGAATATGGCTGACGGAATAAAAGCTATAACTAAAGAGTTGATTATCCCAAACAAAGCAGATAAGTTTTTGTTTTCCATGGGTCCTATAATATTTATATCATCCTCAGTTTTCTTATTAGTATTATTTCCGCTTTCAGACCGTTTTGCAGCTTCCGCAGCTCCTGCAGGTTTGATGGTAATAATGGCTGCTTTTTCAATTGCACCAATAGGTGTTTTAACTTCAGGTTGGGCTTCTAATAACAAATATTCTATGATTGGTGGAATGCGTTCTGCAGCTCAGCTTATGTCTTATGAAATTCCACTATTGTTAAGTATGGCTGGTGTATTTCTTCTAGCAGGATCCTATAATCCAGTAGACATAGTCGAGCAACAGAGAGAAGCTACTTGGTTATTTGGTTTGCCAATGTGGAATTTCATTCCGCAGTTTATTGGATTTATAGTTTTCATGATTTGTATTCTAGCTGAAGTTGAGCGTGTTCCCTTTGATTTACCTGAAGCTGAAGCTGAGCTCGTTGAAGGTTGGACTACAGAGTACAGCGGAATAAGATACATGCTATTTTTAGCAGCAGAATACATCCGCGGTTTTGCAGGAGCTGCTGTTGCCACGATATTGTTCTTAGGTGGCTGGGCAGGACCTTGGCCAGTTCCTCCTGAAATTTGGTTTTTGCTTAAAGTATATCTAATAATTATTTTCTGGATTTTCATTCGTTGGACAGTACCTAGAATTAGAACTGACCAAATTTTAGAATTAGGTTGGAAAAAGCTTTTACCTCTATCTTTAATCAACATACTAATAGTTATATTCATGGTAGAAATCTATCCTTACTTTGCTGACATAATTAGCTTGCCGGAGGTCTTCTAATGGCTTCAGATAGGAAAAATCTGGGATTAATGGATATTTTTGTAAATCCTATGAAAGTTACCCTAAAGCAGTTCTTCAAATCTACATTTGGGAAACCTACTACAGTTATGTATCCTCTTGAAAAAAGAGATCCTCCGCCCACGTATAGAGGAATGAATGCTGTAATTTGGGATTTGTGCATAGGTTGTGGAATTTGTGGTGAGGTTTGCCCTAATAAATGCTTAAAAATGAAACCAGTAGATCTTTCAGATGAGGAAAAAGATAAATCTTGGTATGGTTCCCATGTAGCTAAGAAGAAAAGTGTTGCTGAGAGACCTGCTATTAATTTTGGTCATTGTATGTTTTGTGGTTTTTGTGAAGACTATTGTCCAACTGGAGCTATGACTATGACTGACTTTTATGAGTTAGCAGATACTAATAGGGAGGCTTTGATATATCCAGCACGTTCCATGAAAGTAGATTTAGAAGAGTCACCTACTTTACCATTAACTAATTTTATGATGGAGTCACCAGTTCTTAACTCAGAAACATGTATTGGTTGTAGTAAATGTGTAGATAATTGCCCAACTAATTGTATAATTATGGACGAGGGTGCCGTCAATAAAGAGTTAAAAAGTGGTAAAGTACGAAACATTGAGAATCCTTATTTCGATTACACAATATGTATTGGCTGTTCAACTTGTGTCAAGGTGTGTCCAGCTTCTTGTTTGCACATGGAACCTATTTCTAATTCGAGTTCTAGTGGACTCACAATTCCGTCTACTGAATCGGAGGCTTAGTCCATGGAAATGATTGTAGTTTTATTCTGGATTATTGCTTCATTAATCCTTGCTTCCGCATGGGCTGTTGTTAACGGTAATGATATTGTTCATGCAGTCGTGTGGCTTTCTGCAGTTTTCTTGCTAACTGCTTGTCTTTTTATTCTTGCTGAAGCTGAATTTCTGGCTGTAATTCAAGTATTGGTATATGTTGGCGCTATTTCAGTTGTAATTATATTTGGTATTATGCTGACCAAGAGAACTTTGAAAGGAGGAGAAAGTGCCTAGTCGAACAACAATATGGTTCAGAGATGCGTTTGTGATTATCTTTGCAATATATGTTGTTTTTTCAATAGCCATGGTACCTTGGTCCAATCTAAAAATCCAGGAACCTGCTCCAACAACATGTCCTAATGGATGCCCGCCATCGATTAATTTTCCAGAAGGCAACTATCACCATTATGATGACTCTTTAATTTTTGATTGGAACCCAGTTGCTGTAACTTATCGAGCAGTTATAGTCAATCTTGATGACGGTGAAATAGTTCACGATTCTAATTTAACAGATTTTACTTCGAGTGCAAGTTCACGTTTGAAAATCGGTAATTATTCATCGACAGTGTACTACACGGGTATTGTTGGAACAAATTTGTTAAACATTACAGATGATCCAGATTCTTTAATTTTAAGTTCTAATTCTTACCAATTGAATTCTTCATCTAAGATTAATCTTGTTTGGAATAAAGTGAATGTGTCTTACACACTCCAGATTCGTGAATACAGAGATACAGATGTCCCTATTATCCATGTTGCTAATAACATTACTGAAACTCTATATGAGTACTCTAATTTCATAGAAGGTAATGAGTATAGTTGGTCTGTCTTTGCTGTTGATGAATTAGGTTATGCGTCCGAAGCTTCATCTGAAAAAGATTTAAGAATAGGAACAACCAAATTTTTGGCTTTCATGCTGTTCGATGACTGGGAAGTACCCTTTCTTCTTCTTGGCGTAATGATGGTTATTGCATTGCAGGCAGGAGTTTTCTTGGCTAGGGAGGAAAAAGATGATTGATCCGATTCACTTTATTGTCTTTTCTTCACTTTTACTACTTATAGGGGCATATGGCGTAATACGCAATGAAAATTCTATTGTTGTTTTAATGTCTGTTGAGATAATGTTGACTGCTGCAAATGTAAATTTTGTGGCTTTTTCGACTTACTACCATGATTTAACAGGTCAAATTGTGGCTCTATTTATTACAACAATTGCCGCCGCAGAAGTTGCTATAGGCCTTGCAATTCTCTTAAGTCTTTTCAAGCAAAGAGATACCATCGAGCTGGATTTACTAAATAGGTTGAGGTGGTAAATTGGGTGAAACTAAAGGAATTCCAAGAATATTATTAAATAAAATTGGACTATTCCTTGTTTTTGCTATTTCACTATTAGCGTATTTGTTAATGTCTACATCAGAATCTCCAGTTCATTTTTCATGGATGATTCCAGTATTCCCACTAGTTTCTTTCGCTTTAATTCTATTATTTGGTCTTCAAGATTCTGAAAAAGGAGGCTCCATTGCACTTTTTGGAGTTAGTTTTTCATCTGTTTTTTCTATTGCAATCGCTTACGATTTATTTGTTAATGGTACAGCAAGAGGCTCTTACATTGAATCAACCAGAGTTTGGTTTAGTGGTTCAACTTATTCTTTTGAGTTTGGTACTTACATAGATTCTTTAGCAGGTTTACTACTTTTAGTAGTCGGAATAGTTTCTTACTTAGTGGTTCTTTTTTCGATTAGTTACATGGATGATCAGGGTAACAGAAGAGTCAGATACTTTGCTGAAATTTCTTTATTCATCGCAGCCATGTATGGGCTAGTTGTTGCTAATTCGTTCCTATTGATGTTTATATTCTGGGAATTAATGGGTGTTTGTTCATATTTATTAATTGGATTTTGGTATGAAAAACCGTCTGCAGCTTCAGCAGCCAAAAAAGCTTTTCTTGTAACCAGAGTGGGGGATGTTTTCTTACTTTTAGGTCTAGTTATCATGTACAATACTTTTGGTACTCTTAGATATTCTGAGTTATTTGCAGATCCTCAAATTTTAATGGATAATCTTGAGGAAGTTAAGTGGGCTACTCTATGTCTGTTCGGTGGTTCAGTTGGTAAATCTGCACAGTTTCCACTTCATGTTTGGCTTCCTGATGCTATGGAAGGTCCAACAACAGTTTCCGCATTGATACATGCGGCAACTATGGTCAAAGCAGGAGTTTTCTTAGTAGCTAGAGCTTTTCCCCTAATTGTTCACAGTCCAGATACAGCAATTTACATTGCATTTACTGGAGGTTTAACTGCTCTTATCGCGGCAAGTATGGCAATGGTAATGAATGACATTAAGAGAGTTTTAGCATATTCAACTATTTCTCAACTTGGATATATGTTCTTGGCATTGGGTGCTGGAGCGTGGGCATATTGGCATTCGGTAGATTCTGGTCTTGATCCAGGATATTCCCTTGGTTATATGGCTGGACTGTTTCACTTGATGAACCATGCATTTTTCAAGGCATTATTATTTTTAGGTTCTGGTGCAGTAATACATGCAGTCCATACGCAAGATATGAGAGAGATGGGAGGTCTAAGGAAAGAGATGCCAATTACTTCAATTACAATGGGCCTCGGTGTTCTTTCTATTGCAGGCGTTCCATTTTTCTCAGGTTTCTGGTCGAAAGATGAAATATTGGTTGCTGTTAACAACAATGCCGAATATGAAGGAATTTTTGGAGCATTATGGTTCATGGCCCTACTAACTGCAGGAATGACTGCATTTTATATGACTAGAATGTGGATGATGACTTTCAGTGGACCATCAGCTAGAATTGTATCTAGTGTAATATCCTCGAGTGACCACTCTGAGACAGGTAATTGGGTGGTTGAGGATAAGAAAGTTGAATCTCATGCTCATGAAGCTCCTCTGGTAATGACGCTGCCATTGATGGTTCTCTCACTTCTTGCTGTTTTCTCTGGTTTAACTCTAATTATAGGTGGTGGTTTTAGTTCACACGTTTTCTACGGTGAGCCATATGAAGCGCATGGCATGATACAATGGAGTATTATTGATCATATATTGTCTTCCTCTTTGACATATCTTTCTGTAACTGTGGGTCTTACAGGAATTTTCTTTGGAATAATTTTTTACAAGCGTGGACCTGACGGCAATTCAGCTTTTTCAACAGACTTTATTAGAGATGTTTGGATATTCAGGATTACACATACTTTCCTTTCTAACAGGCTATATATGTCAGATTTATTCAATTGGTTTGGCATGAGAACTTGGGATACTTTTGCGCAAATCTCAGACTGGTTCGATCGTAACATCATTGATGGGATTGTTAATAAAATAGCCTCTTTATCATTAGATTTCAGTAATAATGCAAGAAATTTAACTACAGGTTTCACAGGTCATTATGCTTCTTTAACTGTAGGCGGTTTAGGTGCTCTTGTTTTACTTACCAGAATTGTTATGCCCATTATGGGGTGGTCCATTTGATTCATTTTAGACTGTCGGCAGTATTTTGTTTTATATTATTGTTATCTGGCTTTACTTCAGCTGAAGATCATACCGTATACGTTGGGACAGAGGACAATCCATACGTATTTAGCGATGCAAATCTCGTAATTGCTCCAGGTGATAATGTTACGTTTGTTTGGACACCGGGTCAGCCTCATAATGTTGCTCAGGTAGAATCTGCAACTTCTAACTTGTATGTTGCTAACGGAGATATTGTTTTCTTTTATTCAGGTGAACCTGTAGATGGAGTAACCTGGGTCTTAAATTCAACGTATACTCAAGAAGAAGGAGTTTTGCATTACATTTGTGAACCTCACGTAGGTCTTCAAATGAGAGGCCAAATAACTATCGAGAGTAGGCCAGACATGACAACGGAATTTGGTAGCTTTCCTTGGTTGTCTTACTTGTTAGTATTTCCTTTAATTGGTGCAATTTGGTGTTTTGCTTTTAGGAGCAGTCCTGAACCTCATAAATACATTGCACTAGCTACAACATTGTTTACATTTATTATATCTTTGGTTGTTTTCGTACAGTCTGGTTCTGGCAGTGGTTTTAGACTGATGGAAGAATATGAGTGGGCTCCAAACTTAGGCGTTTCTCTATTATTGGGTGTTGATGGTCTAAGTAGTCCTTTAGTATTGTTAACAGGAATTATTGGTCCCTTGACTGTGGTATTTTCTTGGCATGAAAAAGAAAAGCCAGCCTTATTCTTCTCGTTACTGTTGGTTATGCAGACTGCTTTGTACGGAGTTTTCATTACATTAGATTATTTCGTATTCTATATTTTTTGGGAGGTCGTTTTGATTCCTATGTTCTTCCTAATTGCTATATGGGGAGGAGATAACAGGCGTTACGCATCAATTAAGTTTTTCATTTATACTTTTACTGCGTCAGTCATAATGCTAGTCGGCTTTATGGCTCTCTATTTCGAAGCTGGCGTAAATTCATTCTCAATGATTGATATTGCCAATAATAGTTCCGGGTTTTCAAGAGAATTTCAGATTTGGGTTTTTGCAGCACTGTTTATCGGTTTTGCTGTTAAAATTCCTTCTGTTCCGTGGCATACCTGGCTACCAGATGCTCATGTTCAAGCTCCTACCGCAGGTTCCATACTTCTTGCGGGTGTAATGCTTAAAATGGGTCTTTACGGGTTAATGAGAGCTGCTTTGCCTCCTTTACCTATTGGAGCTGAAGTTTTCGTTCCTTTAATGGTTGCTTTGGCTATTATTTCCATATTGTACGGGGCAGTTCTAAGTTTGGGACAAACAGATCTTAAAAAATTAGTAGCGTATTCCAGTGTTTCTCATATGGGCGTTGCACTATTGGGTGTAGCTACAATGACTGAGCTAGGTTTTGCTGGTGCAGTATTCATGATGTTTGCTCACGGTATTCTAAGTCCTGCAATGTTTATGGTTGCTGGTGTTCTTTTACATCAGCTCGGAACAAGAGAGATTCCCAAGCTAGGTGGTATAGCTCAAAGTCAGCCTACAACTACAGGTTTGTTTGTTGTAATATTTATGGGAAGTTTGGGAGTTCCAGGAATGGCTGTATTTGTTTCTGAGCTTTCTGTCTTTATTGCTTTCTTTGAGTCTCACGGATATTTACTATTGTTACCAATATTTGGTATGGTAATTACTGCAGGTTATCATCTCTGGGCCCTTCAAAGAGCTATTTTCGGTGCTGAAAATGAAGCTGTAGATATGGGAAAAGTCCACGAAGCCCCTTGGTACGAGATGTACCCTATGTTTATTTTGATAGCAATTGCAGCATTTTTTGGAATTTTCCCACATTATCTTATGGATCCGATTACTGTTGCATCATATGACATTTTAGATTTCATGGGGGTTCTCTAATGGATTCAACTATTTTATTTCTGCCTGAATTAATACTAATTGCTAGTATTCTTGCAGTTCCAGCTATATACATTGCTACAAACAGTACTAAATCTTATTCAATATGTTCAAATATTTCTTTGGCAGCCAGCTTGCTAGTAGTAATCCTGTTCTGGTATTCACCAGACAGTGTCTCATTTGATAAGTCTTCATCATCATATGTTATTTATGATCATTTTGTTATCAGCGACTTTTCGCAACTTTTTAAAGCAATATTTTTACTGTCTGCTCTTTCGGTTTCTATAATAAGCTCTTCTTACTTCAAGGAAGAGGAACCTCATCAAGCTGAATACTATGTATTATTACTTTCAAGTGCACTTGGCATGTTAATCACGGCTTCAGCTAATGACTTTTTGACGATCTTTGTTGGAATTGAATTGTCTGCTTTTAGCAGCTATGGCTTAGTTGCTTTTAGAAAAACTGATGATAAGTCCACAGAAGCTGGTGCAAAATATCTACTTATCGGTGCATTTTCATCTGCTCTAACTCTTTACGGAATCTCACTACTATACGCATTGACCGGTTCGGTAACGTTTGAAGCTGTTAATGCTTTCTTAACTGGTATTGACAACGGAGTAATAGATGGTGACTTCAGCGAATTGATATTCATATCAAGTTTATTCATTATCGCAGGCTTAGGTTTCAAAATCGCCGTTGTTCCATTCCATGCTTGGGCGCCTGATGTTTACGAAGGTGCCCCAACTCCTGTTACTGCATTGCTTGCCGCTGCCAGTAAAGCAATGGGTTTCGTAGCTCTATTCAAAGTATTTATATTTACTCTAGAACCATTCTCGGATGAATGGAGTCTAGTCTTAGGGATTATTGCTCTTGTTTCAATGACTATTGGCAATTTGGCAGCCCTTTCACAAAAAGACATTGGTAGAATGCTTGCATACTCATCCATAGCTCAGGCAGGTTATATCTTGATAGCATTCCCAGCTCTTACTCTCGACGCGGTTTCTGGTGCAATAGCTCATACGATGGTTCATGCATTTATGAAAGGTGGCGCCTTCATCATTGTCGCAGGTGTTGGGGCAGCAGGCCTTGGTTATGATATCAGTTCATTCAAAGGTTTAGCAAAAAGATCACAATTACTTGCTTTGTCAATGACAGTTTGTCTGTTATCACTTGTAGGGTTACCTCCCTTAGCAGGATTTATCAGTAAGTTCTTATTATTTTACGGAGTTCTACAAGCTGGAGTTAGCGGAGATACTTGGATAATTGCATTAGTCGTTGCGGGTGTTTTAAATTCAGCACTTTCTCTATATTATTATCTAAAAGTTATTCGATATATGTACCTATATGATCCTGAAGACAAAGAAAATGTAATTTTTTCAACTCCAATAAGGTATACTTCGTTTTTAGTAATTTTATTCCTTGTTATTATTTTACCAGTATTCTATCAAGATCTTTATTCTCTTTGTGAAGACGCTTCAAGAGTATTGTTTGCATGATTGATAAAAATAGTGAACAATATCAAAATTTTGAAGAATTATGGGAAGGAAAGACTCCCAAGGGAGTCAATATCAATAAAAGAAACTCCTTCAGATCTCGAATGAAAAATACATGTCACCAAGAAGGCCTAGAATTTTCTAAATTAAATTCTTTTCTTGTGTATTCAGGATTGTCTAAGAAATTTGATGAAGATACTGTAGTGAAAAATGATATTAAAGTATCAAATCCACCTAGAAGACATCTAAGAAATTTTTAAATTTTATCTTTACTAATCAGTTGATTAGCAAAAGATAGAGGTACTTCTTCCAGTAAAGTCTTATAATTAGATTCTGGAATTTCGGATAGCGATTTTCTAGCAACTTGCATCCAGGGTGTAACAAGTTCTTCGTAGACCTTTTGAGCATCACCTAAGTCCACGTTTTTAATCAATCTTTCAGCGTTACCTTCATTGACAAAGTCTTCTACATATTCTTGATATTTAGTATAATTTGAAAGTCGGGTAACTGGTAGTGTAGGTATACCAATTGCTAAATCTCCTACTGGAGTATTTGTTGCTATGGAATTATATAAGTCTAAATAATCATCTGTTATTTGATAAATTATTCCTACCGTTTCACCGTATTTATACAATGGGATATTCAAATGAGTTTGTGATGACACTAACGCACCTAGTTCTGCAGCAGTTCCATATAGAGCCCCAGTTTTCTTCTTAATTCTGTGGAGGTACACAGATTCGCTATAATTTTGCTTGTCGGTAAAGTCTGCAATCGCCCCTTCAGACAAATTTCTTATACATCTAGCAAGAGATTTTCCTGTTGCTATAGATATGGCTCCGTGAAGAGATCCGGTTGCTATCATTAAATCTGCTATCAAGATGGCAGATCTCGGACCAAGTTCTTCCCAAAGGGCAGGTGCGGCTCTTCTAAAGGAATCCCCATCAATCCAATCGTCATGTATCAACGCGCCCCCGTGAACCAGTTCCAGTGCCATCCCGCATTCAAAGGCTAGATGTGCATCTCCATTAAGTGCGTCAGAAACAAGTCTGCAGAGTACTGGTCGGAGCATTTTACCGCCGATAACTCCTTTTTCAATTAAAGGAGCCATTTCTTTAGATTCTTTTGCGATTTCAATTTTAAGGAAATCTTCGAATTCTGCCTTTACAACTTCATAGTAGCTATTGAGCTCTTCATCGAATAATAATTTAGTTTTAAGACCCATTTATCACCAATATTGAATTCCTAGAATCATTAGTATTCCACAGAAGGAATGTATTCCAATTGTACCCCAGTTAGATAATGCTAATTCCCTACGATCGTAGTTATTCATAACATGATATGATAGGTACAATGCAAATGGAGCAGCTAAAAGGCCGAGTAATGCACCTTCAGTCACAATATTGTATGCAAACAAAACGCATAGAGATGAAAATGCAGATATCATAATTGCTAGATATCCCCAACTGGCTTTTTCGAGACCTAGCACGACTACTAGATGGTTTTTACCGGCTAATTTGTCAGATGCACGATCAGGAAATTGGTTAATCCACAAAATTGCGGTTGTTAACAGTCCTAGAGGTATACCAAACATGAAGGCATCCCAAGAGTGTATTCCGCTCATGGCAAAAACAGTTCCCATTGTCATCAAGGGACCATAATTTAATCCAATAAGCAATTCTCCCATTCCTTTTCTAGCAACTAGTCTCAAAGGAGTGCCTGTGTAGAAGTAAGCTGAGAAAGCTCCCGCCAGTCCGTAGTACAACAGTCCCAGACTTTTATCACCGAGTGACGACATGATTCCGATTCCTAATATCCCAGCTATAGCTAAGAAAATTGTTGCCAATTGGAATAGTTTTTTTTCTGATATTAACCCTAACTCAATGGCTCTACTACCTCCGGAAAGTTGCAAAAAATAGTCATTATTCAGTTGATCAGTACCACTGGTCCAATCAAAGTAATCATTGTAGGTGTTAGCTGCAAGGTGTAAAAATGAGCCACCCAAGAAAATTAGTGTGAAGAGGACCCAATCCATTTCGAAGATTTCTGCATTTAATCCCCAGATAACTGCGGCGACTATTGGAATCCAAGTTGCAGAAAGGAATGGAAGCCTAGTGATTGCAACAACTGAAATGAACTTTGTCATAAGTGATGTTTCAGGCATTGTTTCTGCAGGAGAGACATCTTTCAGTTCTCTTGTTCTTCCGCAATAACCTACATGCTTTCCTTTGATAACGGTTGCAGTTATTTTGAAAGATGCGGCAAATTGTTCACCATTTTTTCTAACAAAAGTAGTTTCAGTTGAATATCCTTCTTTGTTTGCCTTTGCTTTATCAAGCCAATTAGCAACATGTCCCAAAACGACCATACCTGGAGAAAAGACAGATACACGTTTCTTTCCAATAACTTCATCAGCAGAATATCCAAATAGTTTTTCTGCATTAGGATTGAAGGTTTCAATTCTTCCTTCCAAATCACAAGTTATTACGCTTACTATTTCTCTAGTTTCCGACATGTCGATACCGATAATTTGTTTTTGACATACTACTATATAAAAGAAGTACCATAGTGCCAAACTATTTTTTGTTAATCGGCATCAGGTAATTGTTCTCTCCTTCCTCTAAAGATTTGATGGCTGCATCTGCTCCAGTTATGGTTGTTATGAATGGAATTCCTAGTTCAACCGCTAGTCTTCGCATTTGAGCACCATCTGTTGCTGCTCTTTTACCCGTTGGAAGATTTATAATTAAATTTACGTTACCTTCTCTCATAATTGACAATATGTCTGGGCTTTTTTTATCTGAAATCCTCCATATTACTTTAGAGTTTATTTTAGAAGTTCGAAGGTGTGCTGCGGTTCCTTTAGTGGCGATTAAATTAAATCCTAATTTTTTAAGCCTTTTAGCCAGTTCTGTAAACTCTTCTTTAAGCTCATTGGAAATAGATACGAAAACAGTCCCTTTAGTTGGAATTTTCTTGTTTCCTCCTTTCATCGCCTTGAGGTATGCAGTTCCGAAGTTAGGTCCATGTCCCATAGCCTCTCCGGTTGATTTCATTTCGGGTCCAAGTACAGTATCTAGTCCTGTGATTTTCAACCAAGAAAAAGTTGGAACTTTTACGGAAGCACCCTCCATAGGCAATATGGCAGGTAAATTTGTAATTTTGTCGCCTAACATTAGATTAACAGCCATGCGGGCTAAAGGATAGCCTGTTGATTTACTGACGAATGGCAGTGTGCGACTTGCTCTTGGATTTGCCTCTAATAGGTATATTCTTTCGTCTTTTATAGCTAATTGTAGATTAGCAGCTCCTACTACTCCAAGAGATTTAGCTACTTTTTTAGAAATTTTAATAATTTCCTTTTCAGTTTTATCGTCGAGTGATTGTGGCGGCATTACGCATGAGCTATCTCCAGAATGAACCCCTGCCATTTCTATCTGTTCCATTATTGCTCCGATTACAACATTTTTTCCATCAGAGATTAGATCAACGTCAAGTTCTACAGCACCTTCTAAAAATTTGTCTACTAGTACGGGTTTTTCTGGCGTGGCGTGTGATTCAAGTTCCAAATATTTTTCCAGTTGCTGCTTGTTATGAGCAATTTCCATACCTCTTCCCCCCAGAACAAATGAAGGTCTTACTAGCACAGGATAACCTATCCTTTCAGCATGCGTTATAACCTCATTAGAATTTTTGGCTGCAGCCCATTCTGGCATGTGTATTCCATTCTCTTGCATAATTTGGCCACATTTTTCTCTATCCTCCGCCATTTCCATATTTGTGACGGATGTTCCTAGTATTTTAGTCGGTAGTTTTTCTTGTCTAATATACTCTTCGATGTGCGTAGCTAAATTCACTGCAGTTTGACCGCCCAGTTGCAGTACGATTCCATAAGGTCTTTCCAAGTCCAATATTTCAAAAATAGACTCTCTATCCAAGGGTTCAAAATATAATCGGTCAGATGCATCAAAATCAGTTGAAACAGTCTCAGGGTTATTATTTACGACAACAGCTTCATAGCCAGCATTTCTAGCAGCCTGAACTCCATGAACGGTTGAATAATCAAACTCAATTCCTTGTCCAATTCTTATAGGTCCAGAACCCAAAATTACTATACTTTTTCCGGTTTTAATTGGCTCTTTGTTATCTGCATAAGTTGAATAGAAATAAGGAGTTTTAGCCTCAAATTCTCCGGCGCATGTATCAACCATAAGGAAACTTGAAATTATATCCAACTTCTTTCTTTTGTCTCTAATCTTTTTCTGACTAATACCTGTCAAATGCGATATATGTTTATCTCCAAATCCGTTTTTCTTTAGATTGATTAATAGTTCATCTGTTAAATTTTTATGAGAATTCTCAGCGTCAATTTCAAGTCTTACGAGCTTTGCAATTCTTTCTATGAAAAAAGCGTGGAAGTCAGTTATATTGCAAACTTTGTCTACACTTTTCTGAGTTGCATTGTGATTTTTCAAGTAGGTCCAAATTACATGCAATCTTCTGTCATTTGGAACTTTAAGATTTTTCTTTAGTCTTTCTTCGCTCCAGTCTAGACATTCTGGGAAGCCTTCACCCTGGCCTATCGATCTCCACGCCTTCATTAGAGATTCTTCAAATGTTCTTCCAATAGACATTGTTTCTCCTGTAGACTTCATTTGAGTTCCTAGTTCACGGTCTGCAAGTTTAAATTTATCAAAGGGCCATCTTGGAATTTTTGTTATAACATAATCAATAGATGGTTCGAAGGCAGCACTAGTATTTCCTGTAACTCTGTTTGGTAATTCATGTATTCTGTGCCCTAAGCAAAGCATTGCAGCGATCCTTGCAATGGGTACTCCAGTTGCTTTAGATGCAAGAGCGGAAGAGCGTGAGACTCTTGGATTCACCTCAATTAAAATATAATCTTGAGTTTTAGAGTTATAGGCGAATTGAACGTTGCACCCGCCTACTATCCCTAAACTTTTAACCACTTTGAGTGCAGATGTGCGCAACTTTTGATACGCATTTTCAGGTAATGTAAGGGAGGGTGCTACAACAACAGATTCGCCTGTATGTACACCCATAGGGTCAAGATTTTCCATTGAACAGACAATTATTGCATTGTCATCTACATCTCTGAGAACCTCAAATTCGAATTCTAACCATCCTAAAATTGATTCTTCTACTAGTAGCTGCTTTACAGGAGAAAGCGCTAACCCGCGACCAGAAATAATTTCCAATTCATCTTTTGTGTATGCAATACCTCCTCCAGTTCCTCCCAGGGTAAAAGCAGGTCTGATAACAACCGGGTAGTTTAATTTTTCAGCCAATTTAAGAGATTCTTCTATTGTGTGAGCAATTCCGCTTTTGGCAACTGGTTCTCCAATTTCTTCCATTCTTTTTCTGAATAGGTCTCTATCCTCTGCCATTTCAATCGATTTTAATGAGGTTCCAAGTATCTTCACGCTATACTTGTCCAAAACTCCCTTTTCGTAAAGCCCAACGGTAAGATTTAGTCCAGTTTGACCTCCCATACCCGGGATTATTGCGTCAGGCCTTTCTTTTTCTATTATTTTCTCAACTGAATCAACAGTCAAAGGTTCAATATATACTATATCTGCGGTGTCAGGGTCAGTTTGAATTGTAGCAGGATTTGAATTAACTAATACTACTTCGTGCCCAGCTTCTCTTAATGATGAGCAGCACTGGGAGCCAGAATAATCAAATTCAGCAGCCTGTCCAATAATTATAGGTCCTGCACCTGGAACGAGAATTTTCATTTTATTCATTGATCATTTCTCCCACTTTCTCAAATAAAACATTCGCATCCATAGGTCCAGGTGCGGCTTCAGGGTGAAATTGAACGGACCAGCAATTTTTCCCGCTAATTCCTTCACAAGTTCCGTCGTTTAGATTGACAAAAGTCTCACGAACTCCCTTTGGTAAGTTGTGCAGGGCAAATCCATGATTTTGGGATGTAATATACACTTTTTCAGTTCTTAAATGTTTGACAGGTTGGTTTCCTCCACGGTGCCCATACTTGAGTTTGTAAGTTTCTCCACCCAATGCTAAGCCTAATATTTGATGTCCAAGACAAATTCCAATAGTTGGAAACTCTTTGATAAGCATACTTATGTTTTCCACAACAGGTTTCATATCAGGATGATCAGGATCACCCGGTCCATTGCTCATGAAAATTAAATCAGGTTTAGTGTTTCGAATTTCCTCAACACTGTAGTTCCAAGGCACTACCGTGACCTTATTCTTTTTTGCCAAGTTAGTGACTATTGATTTTTTTACTCCCCAATCAAACAGTGTAACATTAGGGCCTTTTTTTCCTTTCTTATATGTCTTTGATGTTGAAACCTCAGCTACAAGATTAGAGTCAGATGGCCATTCCATTTCTTTGGCTTTTTCAACTCCTTCTTCAGGAGTTAATTTGCCATCTGTACACAGTATAGCTCTTAGTGTTCCCGATTCTCTTGTTATAATTGTTAATTCTCTCGTATCTATCCCTTCTAGTCCAGGTATTTTTTCTCGCTTTAGCCATTCATCAAAATTCTCATCGCCTTGGTGTGGAAAACGGCACCATTCTTTGACAATACACGCTTTAGTTTGTACCTTATTAGATTCATAGTTTTCCATATTACACCCGTAATTACCAATTTGAGGAAAAGTGAACATTAAAATTTGACCCGCGTAACTGGGGTCTGTAAGAGCTTCTTGGTAGCCCGTCATTGATGTGTTGAAAACGAGCTCTCCTTCAACTGTATCTTGATAACCAAAAGAGTCACCAAAAAAAACAGAACCGTTCTCTAGTGCAATCCATCCCTGCATCTAGGTCGAACTAGTTGAAAGGGGGATTAAAACAGGAACGGTCACAAGCTCTCGAGGAAAGCCTGTTCAGTGAAGTGTAATTTAGAAGGAACGACAATGCTGTGTGGTTCTTTTCCGAGATTTTTATTTGCTAAATATTTTAGTTTTCCATACCATAATTTTTGATCTTCTCTACCCACTCTGGCTGCAGCTGCAACCATTGTATTCTTTTCTATTCCAGCTTGAATCATTTGTTCAGCGGCTTGAGATGCGGTCATGTATCTTGGATCTTCATCAGGGTTATCAGCCTTAATATCTAGTAGAACCAAAGAATGATTTCCGTTTTCTATATTTGTTTTTATCTTATCTATAGGGCTGAGTGGTTTGTAATTACCTTCCGGCAATACTAATGTAGCCACTGGTCCGAAATTATAATGTTGAAGACCTAAAACTCCAGCCACAGCAGTAAGAACTGATGCATTGTGAATAACTTGACATTCAACACCGTTTTTTCTACAGTCTAGAAGTAAACTTACGTGAGTTGTTGCAGACAAAGCATCACCCACAATTAGAAGGGAAACATTAGTTTCTTTAGCTAAATCTACCAGTTCTTTCGATTCTTCTACTTGGTTACGAGAAAGATGAATAGGCTTTCTCTGTGATTTCATTTCAATCCACTCTAATGTTTCAGAGTGAATTGGAGAAGTATACGTTTCATAGAATATATGTTCAGACATGCTCAACGCTATTACTCCATCCATTGTAATCGAATTTGGCCCTCCTAGTCCCAAGCCAATTATATTTAACATATAGTCTTATTTGCGCCTCTCTTAATTAATTACTATGGCGTTATACCAAGAAAATTTGGAAATTAATACATCGCCTAAGTCTTTCCTAGATATCACGAAGGATGTTCAAACTCTTGTTTCTGAATCAGGACTAGATAATGGAATTTGTAACTTATTTATCAGGCACACGAGTGCTAGTTTAGTTATACAAGAAAACTATGATCCTTCTGTAAGACAAGATTTTGAAACTTTTTTTTCTCGATTAGTTCCAGAGGATTTCCCCTATGTTCATAATATGGAAGGTAAGGATGACATGCCAGCACATATCCGTTCAGCAGTTACTAGTACTTCAGAGAGTATCCCAATTGTTAATTCCAAACTTTCATTAGGTACTTGGCAGGGTATTTATGTTTGGGAACATAGAGACCAAAGACATATTAGGAAGGTAACAGTTAGTTTAATCGGTGACTAATGAAGAGAGCATATAATAATGGAATTTAGTCAATACAAATCAAATGCAATGAAAAAGCTTGAGAATGCTCTACTTGAAGGTCTTGTGGATGAGGGAGCTATCTCAGTCATCAACTCTTTTAATTCTCATCCTGATATATTTACAACATCGAGTTGTGCAGGTAGAATACAGCTAATAATTCTCCCAGATATAGGCCGTAAAGATTCAGTTCAGCGTAGAAAAACTTGGCATCGTGAAGTTACTCCTGAAGAAGTCAGAGAAGCAATATTTGAATTTGATATTCCTGACAGTTTTATCGTAATTTTGCAGACTCAATCACCTATTTTTCACGTATCTTGTAGAACAATGGAATTAGCAATAAAGTTAAGAGGAATCGTTCACGGGCAGGGATGGAAATATTCGTCATTAATTACAGGAAATGATGACAAATGGAATGTAGAAATTCTATCTGCGAACCGCATTGATAATTTACTTTTCAGAAAAAGCTTAATTGATATCCCCGATAAAGAAAGATTGAATTTTATTGTTGAAGAATCCAATAAAGTATTAGTTAAGGCTCAAGCAAGACTTGAAGCTTTAGAATATATACCGTCAGGTTTACAGTAATCGTATGAAAGCATTTTATTTTGAAGAGCATGGTGAACGAGATGTATTACAATATGGAGATTTGCCTGATTTAAAAAGTAAAGAAAATCATGTTCTAATTAAAGTTGAAGCATGTGCTTTAAATCATTTAGATGTCTGGATTCGTAAAGGTTGGCCGGGTCTAAATTTAGAAATGCCACATATTGGAGGTAGTGACGTTTCAGGTACTGTTGTGGAAGAGAGTGGTTTTTGGAAGGAAGGAGACAAGGTTGTTATCGATCCAGGAATTTCAACAAAAGAAGATTCGTGGACTAATATCGGTCATGATAGTATGAGCCCAGGCTACAAAATTCTTGGTGAGCACATAAGTGGAGGATGTGCAGAATATGTTCGCGTCCCCGTGGAGAACGTTCACAGACGGCCAGATGGTTTGACTGCGAGTCAGGCAGCTGCACCTCTTCTCGCAGGTTTAACTGCTTATAGAATGCTTGTAATCAGAGCAGGAATACAGAAAGGTGAAACTGTGTTGGTAGTGGGGTCTGGAGGAGGTGTCAATTCACTATCAATTCAGATTGCTAAACATTTTGGAGCAGAGGTTCATGTTGTAGCTGGCGGTTCTGAAAAGAAATCTAAAGCAGAAGAATTAGGTGCTTCGTTCGTAGTAGATTACCATGCTAACGAAAATTGGCACAAAGAATTATTCCCAGTTATTGGTAGAAAAGGTTATGACATAGTAGTAGACAATGTAGGTAAACCTACTTGGTCTCGTTCAATAAAATTAGCCGGCATGGGTGGCAGAATAGTAACTGTAGGAAATACTAAGGGTCCAATAGCAGAAACAGACATTCGTTATTTGTTTTCAAAGCAATTGTCTATTTTGGGTTCTACGATGGGCTCTCACGCAGACTTTGCTGAGTTATTGAAATTGATGAATTCAGGTGCAATTAAACCAGTCATCGACTGTGAAATACCACTTTCTGAAGGTCAAAAGGGTCACAAAATTCTTGAAGAAGGAACGATGTTTGGTAAAGTGGTACTTATTCCTGACTAGGTAAACTGTTCTATTTTTTCTAGCAAGGATGGCAGCCGAACAGGTTTGGTTTCATACTCATCACACCCACCGTCCAAAGCTTCCTGCCTGTGCTCAGCCATTGCGTTTGCAGTTAAAGCGATAATAGGAATGCTTGAGGTGTCAGGATTTTCTTTAATCTCCTTTGTTGCTTGCATTCCATCTTTAACTGGAAGGCCCATATCCATCAGAATAACGTCAGGAGATTCAGAAATAGCCATGTCAATTGCTTCCTGGCCATCCATTGCAAAAACGATTTCATAGCCTTTTTTAGTTAGCCTACGACTTAACATATCTTTATTCATTTCATTGTCTTCAACGAGTAAAATTTTCGTCATTTTTCTACCTCTGTTACAACCACAGGTATAGTGATTGAAAAAGTTGTTCCCTCACCTTCCTCACTTTCAACTTCCATTATGCCTCCCATCATTTCAGCTATTTTTTTACTTATTGGGAGCCCAAGACCGGTCCCTCCGTAATTTTTAGATGTAGATGAATCGGCTTGAGTAAATTCTTCGAAAACTTTACCAAGTTGCTCAGGACTCATCCCAATACCTGTGTCACTCACAGCGAATCTAATTTGATCTCCATAATTGGATATTCTGAGCGTGATAACACCATTCTTAGTAAATTTAGCTGCGTTGCTTAGCATATTGAATAATATTTGTCTAAGCTTTGTTTGATCGTTAGTTAAACTTTTTATGTCATCGGGTTTTTCAACTATAAATTTATTCTGGTTCTTTTCAATAAGAGGCTTTGCAGTTGCTTCAATCTGATCTAAATGCTTATTGAAGTCAAATTCTTCGATGTACATCTCCATCTTACCGGCTTCGATTTTTGATAAATCTAAGATTTCATTTATCAAACTTAGTAAATGCTCACCAGAGGAATGTACCTTAGTTAAGTCTTGCACATAATTCTCCAGTTCATCGTCTTCAGCTTCTTCCATCAGCATTTCACTGTAGCCAATTATTGCATTTAGAGGAGTCCTGAGTTCGTGGCTCATATTGGCTAAGAATTCAGATTTTGCTTTACTAGCTGATTCGGCTTTAATACTCAAGAGGTTGAGTTCTTGATTCTTCCAGTAATCTAATCTCCTATTATTTTCGTTGGACCATTTTACAAATGCACCATAGGCAAACGGTAATCCGTATATGTAGAAAATTTGTGAACTCTCAATCAATCCAACATTGGATAAATAGATCAAAAATGCAGTTGATGTAGTTAAAACTAATATCATTGAATTTAGGAAATTTATCGGATATACCATAAAAAATAATAATATTGTAAGTGGTATTGCGATTGCTCCTGGAGGAAATGTTGCTGAATGGTCTAGATTATAATGGTAAGCCCCGTTCAACATAGCTACCATGTTAACGTATGTAAAATATTCAGAGTAGTATTTTTTGAGTAGATCTTCTCTTAATATTAAGGCCCAAGTAATGGGCGTTGATAGTATGTGAGGGATGAAATATGTCAACGGCACGTCGGAAACTTCGGGTCCCAATTGTTTGATATCATCGCCAATAATTGGTATGAATAGTAGATGTGCAACAACGACTACAGTCCAAATAAATTTCTTATTTTTTTCCCATCTGTCTTCTAAATATCCCTTTTCTAATTCAGGATCTCTGAAAGTACGAGTGTAACGATTAATAGCAGCACTTTCGTAATCCAGCATGTTATGACATCTGTGTTTATTATATAAAAATAACTTTATCCTTAATTAAGATTTTACAGAAATAGGTATGGTAACTGAAAATGTTGTACCTTTTCCAACTTCACTTGTTGCATCGATACGACCTCCCATCATTTCAGCCATTTTTTTGCTAATTGGTAAACCAAGCCCTGTACCGCCGTAGTCTTTAGATGTCGAGGTTTCGGCCTGCGTAAATTCTTCGAAAACGTTTACTAATTGCTCTTCGTTCATCCCTATGCCTGTATCTATGATATCAAATTTAAGATTCTTATTACCCGTTTCTTTAACCAACATCGTAATTTTTCCTTCCTTAGTAAATTTGGCTGCATTACTTAGCATATTAAACAAAATTTGTCTAAGCTTAGTCTGATCATTTTTTAGTTTAATGTCCTTAATTTTACTATCTACAATTAATTTATTGTTATTTTTCTCGACTAGAGGTTTAGCTGTGGCCTCAATCTGCTTTAAAAGTCCTGAAAAAGAAAATTCCTCTATATGTAACTCCATTTTTCCGGCCTCAATTTTTGATAAGTCTAATATATCATTAATTAAAGTGAGTAAATGTTCGCCCGAGGAGTTAATCTTAGTTAAATCCTCTGCATAGACATCCAACCCATCATCTTCAGCTTCTTCAATTAGCATTTCACTGTATCCTATAATTGCGTTCAGTGGAGTTCTTAGCTCATGACTCATTTTAGCCAAAAAATCAGATTTTGCTTTATTGGCACTTTGAGCTTTGTCCATTGCAATTTCAAGGTCTTCTTTCTGTGACTTCATTACTTTTTCAGATTTTTCTAGACTATCCATCAGAAGATTGTAGTGATATCCAATCTGTCCAGCTTCTGTAAATAGGTCTTCAGGCCCCCTAACCGACAAGTCCCCAGTATCGTTTTGGTATTGCATTATTTTGAGTAGATCTATTTGATCACTACTAGAGTCATGTTCGGCAATGTTTAATCCAATATCTTCAGCTTCCTGACTGACTCTAAGTGTGTTTACATTATTTATTGAACTAAACAAAAAATAACTAAGGGTGAATGCATAAAATCCTACTGCAGAAACTCCAATTAGTTGGGCTATAAACTGATCAATTATTACGTTTCCAGTGTAGTCAATAAGGTTTGAATTGTTAGTTAAGTTTTCCTCAATGGCAAAGAAAGGTAGCACCAATGTTCCAAAAATACCTGCTGCTAGATGAACAGGAATGGCCCCAACAGGATCGTCAAGTTGCCATTTTTCAAGCAATCTAGTAGCATACAGTGCTACAATTCCACCACCTGCACCTATTACAACAGACCCAAAAGGAGAAATCCAATTTGCACTAGCCGTCACCGCTACCAGTCCTGCTAATACACCGTTAATTAAATCGCCGGCTGGCGCAGTTTCTCCTTGCAAAACCCAATATAGCAAACAAGCAACTATTCCTGCTGCTGCCGCAAGGAAGGTATTCAGTAGAATTCTTGGCACTTCCTCATCAAGTACTAAATTACTTCCTCCATTGAAACCATGCCACCCAAAGCCTAGCAGTAAGACTCCCAAAACAGATAAGGGCAAATTACTAGGCGAAAATTTCCTTGTTTTCCCGTCAACAAATCTGCCACTCCTTGGTCCTATAATCAATATTATTGCAAGTCCTATCCATCCGCCGGTCGAGTGAACTACTGTAGAACCCGCAAAATCTACAAATCCCAAATCATAAAGCCAACCAGTGGATAAATCTCCTCCATAATTATCATCACTATTTGCCCATGACCAGTGTCCTATTACTGGATACAGAATTGTTCCTACTAATGCTGTTATAATTAAATAGCTATTGAATTTCAGTCTTTCTGCTACAGCTCCAGAAATTATAGATGCAGCAGTTGCACAAAACATAGATTGAAATATAAAAAACGTCATAGCTGGACCTGAAGCGGCAGCTCCAGAGGGGTCAAAAAGAAAATTATCAAGTCCAACAAAGCCAGATTTACTAGCTCCAAACATAAACCCATAACCTACCATCCAGTAGCATACAATAGAAATGCCAAAATCCGATATATTTTTTAGTGCAACATTTATATTATTTTTGTTTCGAATTATACCAGACTCAAGGCACATAAATCCGGCCTGCATCATAAAAACCAAAACTGCACAAATTAACATCCATAGTAGGTCTATATTTGCAGCGTTTGCTTCAATATCTGTTTCTGCAGAGACGGTTTGCAATAAATTTATCAAAAAGACTGTTGAAATGGAAAATATCATTAACCTTTTGAATGTTATTCCAAAATTAAGCATAATCTTTACTACTAATTTATCTATTTAAGTATATAACCTAAAATACCATAGTTTGTGTAGGTTTGTATGGATGGCTTTGACGAGGATGAATGGGCGGAAATGCAAGAGATGTATATTAATCATACAAGTAAAGAGCTAGTATCTATAATGGATAATCTTGAAACTAATTCATTTGATTCCTTAAGGACGTTCGGTCATAATATTAAGGGAAGTGGAGGAATGTATGGTTTTAATGAGGTAACTGAAATTGGTGCAGTTATTGAAGCAGCTGCAAAAGACGAAGATATGGCCTTAATTAAATCAAATTTAAAAAATTTAGACTTGTTCCTTAAATCTAAACTATAAATTTCTAATAATATCATTTACTATAACAAATATGGAAGACGAAAGCTTACCAAACATACTAGCGGTTGACGATGACTTTGCTGTTCGAATGGCTATGGATTTTATGTTTAAAAAATGGTCAGAGTACAATCTGGTATTAGCTGAAGACCCAAGTGACGCCCTTGTCAAGCTGGAAGAGCGTGAGTACATGATGATGTTTAGCGATATTAATATGCCAGTAATGTCTGGGCTAGATTTACTAAAGATAGTAAAGGAAAAAAAGCCAGATTTGCCCGTAATTATGCTAACTTCAGAAACAGATATTCAAAATTCAATTACTGCTTTTAGATACGGTGCTATGGATTATTTACTGAAACCTCCCACTGTTGCAACAGTCAGAGGAGCCATAGATAAGGCTGTGGAGTTTTTGGAAGAAGAGGCTAAAAAAGCAGCAGGAGGAATTGATATGGACGACTTTAAAAATATGGTAGAAAATTTTTCTCCTGAAAAAATGGGTTTGACTGACTCCGGTTCTAAAAATACGGAATTTACTAAGTTAGTTGACATGCTGCAGGATAAATTGATACATCCTGGTAAGGTAGGTAGAATACATAACCTTTTTCTATTGTCTAAATCAGGTATAGTTATAGCTAATTTATCTGCAAATAATGTCGAACAAACTGATGTTGATATTCTCGGTGGAATGTTTACCGCTGTCAAAGATTTCATGGAAGACGCTGTTAGTGCAAGCACAACATCTTCCTTAAATGATATTAAGTTCGGTAATTTCCATGTAAAATTTGCTTCAGGAGCATATTCTGAGCTAGCAGTAGTATATACGGGAGTTTTAAATCGTGAATCTGAAGATTCTATAACAGATACACTGATGGCATTTGAAATTGAAAATTCATCCGTCTTGGAAAACTGGAATGGTGATCTTTCTGAGTTGTCGACAGCACAATCACATTTAGAAAGATTGTTTGGCGAAATTGATAAGGAGAAGAATTAGCTTTTTGAATATTTACTCATAAATTCCCATGCCAAACGGGAAACATCTAGACCTGTAGGGTTTCCAGTTAAAATTGGTCCTAAAATGGGGTCATCAATAGGATAATCCTTGACGTAGGGGTTGTGTCCTCCGAAATTCAATGTAAGTAGTCTTACCTCAGTATTGTTTTGACATTGCGAATATCCAATTATTGAAAAGTCATATTCTACAATTTCAATGTCAGGACTGGAACCGCTACAAACATTCATATCTGCCCAAACCTCGAGATTTTTAACCGCCCCTTCTTCTCCCTTTAGGTTATTAGCAAATATGGCTGAGGAGGTATATGATATACCGTAAGGAACAATTGGGTCTAATGTACCATGCACTTCCATAATTGGAATCGGAGAGTATCCTGGGTATGCTTGTTCAAGCAAATAATGTGCCATACATCCTACAGCAGTGAAGATGTGACTTGCCTCGTTAGCTAATCTTTGACTCATTGAGCAACCATTAGAAAGTCCTGTAACGTACCTTCTTTCAGGGTCTGTATTCCATCTTTGTTCCACTTCCAATGTCATTTTAATTAGAAATCCGACGTCGTTTAAACCTTCGTCTCTGGCTTCCCCGCAGCACCATCCTGAATTCCAAGAATTTTCATAACCTCGAGGATAAACAACCAAAAACCCATATTCATCAGCTAAATCATCAAAACCAGAAACTGCTTTTTGCATTTCAGGAGTACCTCCAAATCCGTGAATGTCTATAACGATTGGACATGAAACATTTAAACAATTATTAGGATTAATTCCTTGAGGTATGTAAACATCCCAGCACCTCTCTAAGCCTTCAAATTCCATACATTCTTCGTCAAGTAGTGCTTCATTTTGATCATTCCCAGTTTCGTTTTCCTCTTCTTCATAGCCAAGACAACCTGAGAATGCTGTTACTGCGAACATTAACGTTACGAGAACGTTAAGTTTCAATTTGCTCTCCCTT
>JAYYHK010000002.1:0-25551 GCA_036148495.1 Thermoplasmatota archaeon
TTCTTCTTCTAATTCTCTCGTCGCAGTTTCTAGTTCTGTTTCGTTACCTTCGATATGGCCCTTCGGAAAATCCCAGTGACCTTTTTCGCCTAACTTAACTGAATGTTGAATCAATAAGAAATCTTCAGAATGAAATAAAACGATTCCACAAGATTTCTCCATACTTTACAGTCAACAGTATACTATAACAAGCTTATCTGTTAAATTATAGATGCTTAATCTTTTCTTGTTCTTGACAAAGCAGTTGCAACCATTCCCAATGCAAAGATTGTGAAAATTGGATCAAATCCTGGTAAGAAAACACCGCGTATCCATAATGTTGCTGTAACTGATCTTGCTTCGGTTTCACCTTGTAAAGTTGTTGCGACTTGCAATATTACTGTGTGATATTCGTTACTCCATCCCACAACAGTACCTCTAGGCGTAGCGACTGTAAGCTGAACCGGTTGCTCCCCTGATGCATCAATTTGGTATTGTGCTGCAGCTAATGCAACTGTAAAACCTGCATCTTCTAAATCTTTCGCATTGAGCACTTCAACTGCTATAGTATCTTGATAATTACCGTTGTTAACTGCTATAAAATTCAAAACAAATTCTTTACCTGGACCTATCTTTTGGAAAGGCTGTGAAGCTTGAACAGATAATCGAGCGTATTGTTGAACAATGACTGCGAAACCTGCATTCTTGTTAACTTGATTTAACTGTGTATTAGTTTCTCTACCGGAAGCAAGAGCATTAACTTGAACTGTTTTATATGATGAACGAGTTAAGGCTAATGCACAAACTGGAACTGTAATACTTCCACCTGGTGCCAAAGTAACTGAAACTGCACCGGGAGATATTGTAACGCCCCCACCGGAAAGTGCTATATCTACATCAATCGTAGCTTGACCTTCGTTGGAAATAACCATTTCAGTACATCCAATACCACTAGCTCCAGGCCTTACATCTAACTGAACTTGTCCGTTAGTAAAACTTATAGAATATGCAACTGCTGCTTGAGCATCTGCTGGTGGTGTAAACATTACCAAAGATGTTCCTAGCATTAGCAGTGCGAGTAGTAGGGCTTTCGAAATTTTAGTCGTCATTATTTTTTCCTCCAAAGGGTGTATTGACTGACATACACAAGTTCACACTTTAACTACCACATAAAAAGGCTTTCTTACAATGATAAAAGCTTAAAAAAAAATTAAATTGTAAAAAATTAATCTAATTTAGAGAGCAACTCTGCACGATTAGGCTCTACTAAAATTGTTTTATCAGGAAATACAATTACTGGAATTCTACGCATTCCGTTGTTAAGCTCAACCGCTTTTTTAGTCGCTTCTTCATCGTTTGAAATGTCTATGTAATCATAATCAATATTTTTCTCAGCAAAAACTTGCTTTGCTAACACGCAATCACCGCATGTTGGTGTTCCGTACATTAAAATTTTATCCACTTTGATTCTCCGAGTATGAATCAACATCAAGACAGGAACATATTAAATTTCTGTCACCATGCGTATTATCAACTCTTCCAACTGAAGGCCAAAACTTGTTTGTCTTTAACCGTTGAACAGGGTAAGCTGCTATCTCTCTAGAATACTCGTGATTCCAATTATCCGATGAAACTTCGAGAGACGTGTGAGGGGAACCTCGTAGAGGATTATCTTCGCTTGAAAATTCTCCAGACTTTACTTTATCTATTTCAGATTTTATTGAAGACATCGATTCACAGAATCTGTCTATTTCAGCTTTTGATTCAGATTCTGTTGGTTCTATCATTAGTGTATTAGCAACCGGCCAAGACATTGTTGGAGCGTGAAAACCGTAATCAATTAACCTTTTTGCAATATCATCAATAGTCAATCCAGCTTCAGAGATCAAATCACGAGTATCTAGAATGCACTCATGCGCAATGAGACCCATTTTCCCTTTGTATAAAATTTTGTAATCTTTTGACAACTTTTTAGCCATGTAGTTGGCGTTTAGAATTGCTACCTCTGTAGCATACTTGAGCCCTTTAGAACCCATCATCGCGATATATGCCCAAGAAATTGGTAAAATACTAGCACTTCCCCAATGTGTTGCTGATACAGGGCCAGTTTTACTTTTAGACTTGTAAGGCTCTAAAGGATTTGAAGGTAAAAATTCTGCTAAATGTGATGCTACACCAATTGGGCCCATTCCTGGCCCTCCGCCTCCATGAGGAATACAGAAGGTTTTGTGCAGATTAAGGTGGCAGACATCTGCTCCTATGTCTGCTGGTTTGCACAAACCTACCATTGCGTTCATATTTGCACCATCCATGTAGACTTGGCCACCGTGCTCATGGACTAAAGAACAAATTTCCTTAATTTCATCTTCAAAAACTCCGTGAGTTGATGGATAGGTAACCATCGCAGCTGCTAAGGACTTGGAATATTGATTAATTTTTGATTTAAAATCTGCTGAATCTATATTTCCTTCTTCATCACAAGATATTCCTACTACTTTCATTCCAACCATTACTGCTGAGGCTGGATTCGTGCCATGAGCTGAGGTTGGAATTAAACAAATATTACGATGGGAATCTCCCTTGTCTAGGTGAAAATCTCTTATTGCAAGCATTCCTGCATACTCGCCCTGACTGCCTGCATTTGGTTGAAGTGAAATTTTTGAAAATCCTGTAATATCACACAGCCAATTCTCTAAATCTTTGAAAAGTTCATAGTATCCCTTTGCTTGGTCTTCAGGAGCATATGGATGCAAGTTAGAAAATTCTGGCCAAGTCACAGCTTCCATTTCTGTGACTGAGTTTAATTTCATGGTGCATGAACCCAAAGGAATCATACTAAAATTCAAGGATAAATCCTTGTTCTCTAGCCTGTGTATATATCTTAGCATTTCTGTTTCTGAGTGATATGAATTGAACACAGGGTGAGTTAGATATGAATCAGTACGCCTTAAATCCTTAGGAATGCTTTCAGTTGATGGTTCTACTTCTGAAGACTTAAAAATTTTCAATATGGCTTCCACATCTTCAACTTGAACTGTCTCGTCCAAAGAGATGCCTACTGAATCAGAATATTTCCAAAAATTATACCCTTCTTTTAAGGCTAAATCTAAAATCTTTGTCGAGTCGCATTTTACACGAATTGTGTCAAAATAACTATCTGAGTATAATTCGAATCCACTGCTTTTGAGACTTTCACCGATTGCTCTAGTGAAAAAATTGATTCTAGTTGCAATTTGCTTCAATTTCGCTGGACCATGATATATTGCATACATGGAAGACATTATAGCCAATAATACTTGCGCGGTGCAAATATTACTAGTTGCTCTATCTCTCCGAATGTGTTGTTCCCTTGTCTGTAGGGCTAATCGCAAAGCATGATTTCCGTGCGAATCCTTTGAAACTCCAATTAACCTCCCCGGAAGATTACGCTTAAATTTATCCTTTGTAGAAATAAATGCAGCATGAGGACCTCCATAACCCATTGGAACTCCAAACCTTTGAGAGTTTCCAATAACAATATCTGCACCCCAACTTCCGGGTGATTTAAGAAGACAAAGGGACATTAAATCTGCTATAACAATCACCAAGCTTCCGTTGGTATGAACCTCTTCGACTAGTTTAGAATAATCTCTAATTGTTCCAGATCTACTAGGGTACTGAATCATCACAGCAAATAAGTCATCATCAATTGAAAGCTCTGGATAGGAAGTTTCTTTGATTTTTATTTCAAGTGGATCTGCTCGAGTCTTAACTACATTAACTGTTTGTTGGTTGATATCATCTATAAGAGCTATCGTGGATCTCTTACCTCTCAAAGCATTACATGCCATACTCATTGCTTCAGCGGCGGCTGTAGCTTCATCTAAGAGGGAGGCATTTGCAATGTCCATGCCAGTTAGATCTGAAATCATCGTTTGGAAATTCAACAATGCTTCTAAACGACCCTGGGCGATTTCAGCCTGATAAGGAGTATATTGAGTATACCAGCCGGGGTTTTCAAGAATATTTCTTTTGATGACTCCTGGTGTGATAGTTCCGTGGTAGCCATTACCAAGAAAACTTTTGAAAACTTTGTTTTTTGATGCATAAGATTTCAATATTTTAATTGCTTCTTGTTCGCTAACACCATCACCTACTTTTAGATTCGAGTTAAAAACTATGGAATCTGGAATGACATTATTGATAAATTCCGACATTGAAGAAAATCCTAGTTCATCTAGCATTGAAATAACATCATCGTCAGACAGACCTACATGACGTTGGGTAAAAATGTCGGGATGATTAGTATATTTGGTCATAAATGATGAAAACAATTCTGGGTGGGGCATATGAGTGTTTCGCCCGAATTAGGCATCCGTTCCATTTATTTGCCCATTCCTAACTAATGACTTCCATGGTAGCAAATGCCACTAGGCTTTTCACCGTGGACGAGGCAAATAGCCTTTTAGAATTGATTAATCCTATAATCATTGAATTGTCCGATTATTCTGTAAAACAAGAGATGCTTGAAGAGCAATTGGAAGAAATAATGGAAGAAGTAAAGGATGACTATCGCGCAGCACTAAGGCCGGGATGGGAAGAATTGCAAATTGAACTTGAAAATAACATAAATATTGTGAATAACTTGACGATTGAGTTAGGAAAATTAGGCGTGGAAATAGATGATCCTGCCCTTGGAATTGTAAACTTTCCATCACTAAGAGGCATAGAAACGGTATTTCTTTCATATAAATTAGGGGAGAAATCTGTAAGACACTGGCATGAATTTGATGAAAATTATGAATCAAGACGTACTCTTGAACAAGAATTAGATATTATTAAACAATAAATCCTTTTGAATAGGCTTGAAATGTATGTATATGCTTAAAGCAAAAGAAATAATTATTTTTTTACCTGGAGACGGTGAAAAAGAAGTTTTCAAGGATGTTGAATTTCAATCAAACCCTGAGGCTGGCTTACTAGCCATTTTCAAAAAAGACGGAAAGGAATCTCTTATGTTTTCCGGACTTAGTTTTAAAATTGAAATGGATGAAAAAGATGCAAAAGAATCCTATGATATGGCCCAAAAAGCACATTTAATGTCAAAAGATCAGATGAAAATGATGTTGGAAAGGGAGACTGGTCCAACCGATAGATTTAGCTCATCGTTCGGATAATGTCGCAAATAAAATTAGTAGTTTTCGACATGGACGGGACAATAATCGAGCCCAAATCTTCTTGGGCAATGATTCACGATCACTTTGGCACAGATAATACAGAAATGTTACAGATGTATATCGATCATAAAATTTCTGATGAGGAATTTGTTAAAGCTGATATCAAATTGTGGAATAGTAAAAGTGATGTCCCAGTAAATGAAGAATACATAAATTCAATTTTAGATAAAGCAAAGCCACGAAAAGGGGCTGAAGAATTAATTACAAGCTTACATGAAGCTAATATCAAAACTGTAATACTATCTGGAGGCATCCAGTATTTAGCTGATAAATGGGCTAAAGAATGGAATATGGATGATGCTTTAGCAAATGATTTGATTGATGATAAGAATGGAAATTTAACTGCAATAATAAAATCAAGTGGTCACAATAAAGGTCCAGTTATGGAAAAAATGATTGAAAAATATAATTTTAAAAAAAATGAAATAGCTGCAGTTGGTGATACTGTAGTAGACATTCCTACCTTTGAAAGGGCTGGACTATCAATTGCTGTTAATACGGAAGATGAAAGAGTAATAAGTAGAGCAAATTATCATCTTAAAGGAGATTTGACTGAATTGAAAAATCTAATACTCAATTGGTAAGAAACTATAAAAATATATAGACATAGTATGTCCATGAAGCTTCAGCATAATTTAACTTTTTTACTGATATTTTCACTTACAGTTGTCCTTGCTGGGAATGTACAAGGCGATGAGAATGTAGAAATATCTTCACTAAAATACACGAACGACTTGGAAGATGGACAAGAAATCATCCTTGTAGGTAACGGAAAAGACTATGCAACTGAATATTTTTACAAAATATACGATGACGATAACGACCAATATCGAAATGATAATGATGACGATGACTGTGATGTACAAAATTGTCTCCCAAATAATTGGTACACTACAGAATTTGATGATTCTGATTGGAATACTGGAGCTGCACCTTTTGGAGATGAAGAGATGGATGGAGTTGTCCCCAGGACAATATGGGAATCTGATGGAGGTTATGATCCAGGAGTTTTAAATGATAATCTAGTAATAAGGCATTATTTTAATTATTCAAATGAAGACGTAATACTGAGTGCTACTCTAAAAATAGTTCATAATAATTACTATGTCGCTTACCTAAATGGACAGCTAATTAGGAACTGTTACTACTACAATTATCATGATGACTGCTATGAGAGAAATCCAGAATATTGGAAAACAAATGGAGATAATTTTCTAACATACGACGGCAGCTCTGAGTCTGGACCAAACCCTGACTGGCTAGTTGAAGGAGAAAATTTACTTGCCATCTTAGTGTACGATCACTGCTGCTATCAGGGAGACCCTCATCAGTGGATAGATGCCGAATTGGTGATAAATGTACAATCTTGGAAAGATACACCGATTGTTTTAGGTGACAGCCTAGCTCTCGGAGTGGATTTTTTTAACAATAATGGTGAGAACTCAACAAATATCAATGTAAGTATCGAAATAGACGGAGAATTATTTGCAAATGAAACAATAGATATTCACAATAACCAGACTCACGAATGGATAGTTAAATGGACACCCACAAGACTAGGAGAAATTAACGTAACTGCTAAAGTTTTTAACAAAACGCTCACAAAAACAGTACATATTGGATATTATGCTTATAGTTTAAATTTTATAACCAAAGAAAAAAGTGCTGAAGTGGATAATACCATTCAGTACCAATTTAATATAACCAATGAAGGAGATGTAGATGATAATTTTACCTTCTACTTAACTAATGTACCCAATGATTGGGATTATTCTTTTTCACCAAATGTAGCTAGATTACATCCAAATGAATCTGTAGATATCAAATTAAATATCACGATTAGTGATGATGCACAAGCTGGAAACTACAGTATTTTCCCATTAGTATTCTCCCAGTACTATTCTCAAACTGTAAGCAAGTTAATACATTCAGGAGCAAGTGAATCCACTGAATATTCCTACAGGATATGGAATAATAGTGAATTTCCTGAAGAATTTTATGAACTAAATTATAACTATTCTGAATGGAGCGTGGGAGCAGCTCCCTTCGGCAATGATGAATTAAGAGGAATTGATCCTAATTCAATTTGGACAACTGATGATGAAAATTATACACACATTAGTACTAGACATTTATTTAATTATAATGAAAGCTTAGATTTTAGTGAATTAAGGGTGAAAATAGCTCATGATAACTATTACCGAGCATATCTAAATGGTCATTTGATAAGAGACTGTTTCAGTGGATGGGGGTGCTATGGAAATGGGGAATATTGGGAAGAGACCATAAATATCAATAATTCGTGGCTAAAGAAAGGTGAAAATTTATTTGCAATTGCTGCTCGAGACAATACCCAGGGATGGGGAGGTGGTGGCGGTGGAAGTGATGGAAGACAATGGCTCGATTCCGAATTAGAAATCGCTAATCTTAGGTCAAAACTTTGGAACTTCGAAGAAATTTATACTGAATTAATTGTATCTGTTAATGAAACCTATGAATATGAAATTCTAACTCCTATAATCACAAAAGAGTTAGAAGATACCGAACCGTATGAATTTACGGTATGGATTCTGAATAGAGGAAATGTTGAAGATATATACAATGTAACAATAAGCTTAAACGATACTGAAAACTTTAACATAATTAGCTTTAACCAACAAGTCAAAGTACCATATGGCACTGATGGAAACGTTGAACTTATTATTTCTTTAAATGAAAATGCTGATGAGTTTGATTTAGCTGAAGTAAACATAACAATTACTTCTCTGAATTCAACTGACAACAACATCAAACAAACAACCATATTTGCAAAGAAGTATGTACCGCCAGATCTCGTAGCACCTGCAACATATGCTATAAGTCCCCAATTAGTGAACTCAAGCTCATTTGAGATTCACTGGTTTGTACAAGAATGGTACAAGAACAATTTAGAATCTGGCAATGATACTAAATATATAATTATTCAATACTCGCATGATGACGGAACAAATGGAGAATTATGGAGTGATTGGGAGATTTGGGGTAATTTTTCTAATGATGAAGAAAAGACAATTTTTACGGGTGCAATAAATAACTACCAATATAGATTTAGATCTATTGGAGGAGACGACGATGGTAAAATTGAAGATAAGGAAGACAAAGTCGACAATGTGACCTTTGTCGACCTTGAATCACCGACTATTTTCATTACTGACATTGCCTCCTCTCTATCTGAAGGTATGAGTATTGAAAATAATGCCACCAATATAAGAACAATCGAATTTTCTTGGGATGCTGAAGATAATAACGAAATAATTACAGGCTTTGATTTTTATTATAAAATTAATAATGGATCATGGATAGTTAAAGATGAAGATTTCACTCAAAAAACACTTGCATTTTATGCTGAAAATGATGGATTATATGAATTTAAAATTGTAGGTGAAGATTTGGCTGGAAACATAGGGTCAGACACAAGTAATTCCATTGTAGTTGATACTATTGGACCTAACGTTACAGTAACTGGAATTCCAAGTTTAACAGATGTTGAAAACATTGTTTTAAACATAGATAATGTAAATGATATTACAAATTTTACATTATTCTACAAATTAAATAAGGAAGGTGAAAGCAATGCCAACCTAGATTGGCAAGAATATGGAGAATACCTACCACAATCATTGCCGTTAGAAATACCAGTTCTAAATCAGTATGAATATCGGTTCAAAATTTTAGCATATGATGCTGTAGGCAATAAGGGGGAAGACATTGCCTATACTTTAATAGATAGAGATAAACCTACAAAAATTAGAAACTTGCAGATTGCACAGGGAAAAACTGTTGTTAACTCAACTACAGATATTCTTATCTCATTTATGTCATCTCAATCTCAGGATTTAGCAGAGTATCGAATTTATAGATCTGAATCCGTAAACAAAACTGGCGAACTTATCACTAGTATTGCTTATGGTGAACAATATTTATCTTACAAAGATTCAAATGTATTGATGGATAGAATATACTTTTATTCAATTGTAGCTGTAGATAGAATGGATTTTGAATCAGAACCTGAACAAGCTTTCATAGATTTAACTGTTGAAGAGGAAATAATAATTAAAGAGGGCGATGAGGGATCAAATTTAGGTACAATCCTGATAGGGGTCGGAATTATTGGTGGAACTGCAGCTGTTATAGCATATGTTAGTCGCAAATCTACTGAAGAAATCGCTCAAGTAATTGCAGATTTGCCTCAAGAGGTAAGTAAAGAGAAATTCAGTGAAATGGATGGAGAATTACTCTGCAACGCTTGCGGAGCTATGTTTGATACTACAGAAACTAGCTGCCCTTCATGTGGTACATTAAAGGAATAAAAATGAAAAATATAACTGTTGAAAAAGAAGATAAAATAGGAATAGTCACTGTTAATCGCCCTAAGGAACTTAACAGTATAAATTCAGAAACTAGAAAAGAGCTTGCTAGTGCTTTTGAGGAATTAGATTTAGATGACGAAGTAAATGTATCTATACTAACCGGATCTCCTGGTAAAGCGTTTATTGCCGGTGCTGACATAAAAGAATTTTCAAAAATGGATATTAAAAATCAAAAAGCTATGAAAGAAGATTGGAGAGTTACCGACGTTATTGCTAATTCATGTAAACCTGTAATTGCTATGATTAATGGATTTTGTCTTGGAGGGGGACTGGAGATTGCAATGGCTTGTGATTTAAGAACTGCTAGTAAAAAATCTAAACTTGGACAACCTGAGATTAATATTGGAATAATACCTGGAGCTGGAGGGACTCAAAGGCTGACTAGATTAATTGGAGAAAGCAGATCAATGGAATTAATCCTTACCGGAAATATGATAGATGCTGAAAAAGCTGAAAGTTGGGGCTTAGTAAATTTGGTAGCTGAGGATGAAGATTTAAGGGACAAGACAATGGATATAGCAAGGCAGATTGCTGAAAAATCTACATTTGCGGTTGAAAGAGTAAAAAAAAGTGTTAAATTAGCTTCTAGTTTACCAATGAAAAAAGGTTTGAAAAAAGAACAAGAGCTATTTGTTGAATGTTTTAAATCAAATGATGGTAAAGAAGGAATTAAAGCATTTATTGAAAAAAGGAAACCTAAGTTTAAAGGAAATTGAGATTAAAGCAAAAAGTTGATTATATTACTTCAAAGTTGGAGAAACTTTATCCTAATCCCGAGATACCGCTAGATCACGAAAATACCTTTACCTTTCTAGTAGCAGTTATGCTGAGTGCACAGAGTACTGATAAAAAAGTAAACGAAATTACTCCAAAATTGTTCTCAAAAGCGAATACGCCAGAAAAAATGCAGACGTTGGACGTACTAGAAATACAAAATTGTATTCGAGAAATTGGTTTGGCACCTACAAAAGCAAAAAACATCAAAAAAACATCGGAAATATTAGTAGAAAGACACGATGGTAAAGTACCCAATACATTTGAGGATTTAGAAGAATTACCTGGAGTAGGTCACAAAACTGCTTCCGTGATTATGTCCCAAGCTTTTGGAAAACCTGCTTTTCCTGTTGATACTCACATACATAGACTTGCATTTAGATGGAAACTATCTAATGGGAAAAACGTAGATACTACTGAAAAAGACCTTAAAAGAAAATTTGACAAAGACTTGTGGAACAAACTGCATTTACAAATGATTTTTTACGGAAGAGAATTTTGCCAAGCAAGAAAAAAGAAATGCAATTGTGAAATATGCGAAACTGTAGCAGGTAGATAGCTATATTGCTAGGTTTGCATAAGGTATGGTATGAGTAAATGGGACCAACGTTTTTTAGAATTAGCAAAACAAATTTCTACGTGGAGTAAAGACCCTTCAACCCAAGTAGGATGTGTAGTTGTTGGTCCTGATAGAGAAATAAGAAGTACTGGGTTTAATGGCCTTCCTCGTGGAATTGAAGATACAAGTGAGAGGTTGAACAATCGAGAGATAAAGTATCCTATGATTTGTCACGCTGAAGAAAATGCAATAATGCACGCTGCAAGGACTGGAATTTCACTAAAAAATTGTGTAGCATATGTAACCTGGCCCCCGTGTACTAGATGTGCAAGATCTCTGATTCAAGCTGGTGTTTCTGAAATTGTCTATCCTAAAGAAGTTGAAATACCTGAAAGATGGGAAGCTGATTTTGATATGTCATTAAACATGTTTAAGGAATCTAAAACTCTTGTGAGAAAAGAATAAACTATTCTTCTGACTCTTCTTTACCTAGCAGTTCTTTAATTTGTTTTAAATGTTCAACACCAGTATCAGATTGTATATTCTCTGTAATCATATCTCTGACTTTTGATGGTGACGAAACTCCGAAGAGGCAATCATGTGGATTGTGCCTAACACTCCTAGATGAATTACGAGCTGCACCACCTATTCCAAAGCTCATACCTTTAACTTCTGTACCTGTACCGCCTGCAACCATTGATTCGTCAGTGCCGGTACCCAAGCCGGAACCTGTTAATGGTAAAACTGTCCCAAAACCAAAAATGGTACCAAAAATTCCTTGCTCCATTTTTATATCTTCAATGTGATTATAACGCACCTGACGTTCACTACGGTTCATCAAAAAA
This sequence comes from Thermoplasmatota archaeon, assembly GCA_036148495.1. Classification (GTDB taxonomy): domain Archaea; phylum Thermoplasmatota; class Poseidoniia; order MGIII; family CG-Epi1; genus CG-Epi1. Next base: position 11,783 of record JAYYHK010000002.1, read on the forward strand.
CTACTTTGAAGAACTATTCTATTATCTGTTAAATAATACGTAAAAGATCTTCTGTAAAAATCTACTGAAAAAAGACCAGTGAGTCCTACCACTGCAGTCAAACTAGGGATAAACCACCGCCCAAATGACATTGTGTCTGCCATATCACTGTAAGCATGATAAGCCATCACAATTATACCAAAAAGAGCAACTCCCGAATATAGACGAAATATACCCTGCCCTCCAGAATCTAAAAAGAAGTAACGTGCAATAAATCCAACTAAAAACAATCCAAAAGACCAAATTATGGCTCCTGCTAAAACTTCACTATCTTGGACCAATGCTTCAATACTATCGTAGAACGGGAAATCTGAGAACTTATCTGAATTAAAAAAATCGTAAATCACATAAGACCAAATCAACAGAAGAAAAAATGTTAAGTAAAGATGAAAAAATGAAAACATATGGGGTTTGAGTTGCATTTTTAACTCTTCACCTCTGAGTAAAGTAATTCCCGACATAGGAGTCTAAGTCAAGGGGAGTTAAAATATTTTTATATTGTATCATTAGTAATTGTGTACTGCTTGAAGGGTTGATTATATGCCGATAAGGAAAAAAATAGTCAAAAAGAAGAGAAAAAACGAAGCTAAGGAGGCTTTAGCAAAAGCTAGTGGAGGAGAAGAGTTGGAAATTGCCGCTAAAATCTTGGGAGAACTCAGAGAGAGAAATAAAAGAAAAAAATTATTAGAAAAAAAAGATTAATCTGATTCTTCGGCAAGAATTACAACATAAAGTCCTAAAATCACAACTAAACCGCCTAAAACTACACCAAAACTTGGAACCTCCTGGAAAAATAACCAAGCCAATAGACCTGAACCTATTGGCTCTGCTAATAGAGATATGGAGACTACATAAGCTGGCAAATATCCTATCGCCCAATTTTGCATAGTGTGTCCTAAAAGTGTAGGTATCAAAGCCATTAACAAGAATAAACGTATTTCTGAGATTGGTAAATTTTCATAATTCAAATTCTGGATTAATACTACTATAAACATTGAAATAAAACTAAAAAAATAAACGACAAATGCGTAAGTTGGCAAACTAATAGTTCTTCGTAATTTCCTACCGCTTAAATAATATAAGCCAGCTAGAACGCCTGCAACAAATGCATAAAAATTTCCTTTAAAATTACCTGGATTGTCGATTAAATCTCCTCCAAACAGAACTAAAATTCCACCTAAAGCAATAGTAGTGCCGATTATGGCTTTTTTAGACAAAGTTTCTCCAAAAAATATTTTGCCCAATATTGCAACGTATACTACATGACAAGTAGCTAACAGTACCGAAGCTGCAACTGATGTTTCTTTGACTGAAGTTATAAAGAAACTAAAATGTGCGCCTAACAAAATTCCTGTTAGGGCCATCTCTAAAAGTGTGGAATTCGATTGTGAAGAAATCTCCGCCCCTCTGTCCTTAAAAATGAAAGGCAAAAAAGCTAGAGTAGCAAAAGCTTGCCGATAGGTGCCTATTACAAGAGGCTCACTGTTGCTGTACCTAATCAATATTGCAGAAGTTGAAATAGCAAACATTCCAACTAAAAGTGCCAAATAAGGCAATTTAAGATTTTCTTTGATCTCCGTATTGATTAATAACACAAAATGGTATGAATCAAAGGCTTAATGATTCTATCTCACCAAATTTATTGGCTTTGTAAGATGCCTGCGTGAAGATGCTGGAGGTTCAAACCAACCTAAATCTAATTCTGGAGATTTAGATATCATGGGAGGACGATCATATTTTTTTCCACAATCATTGCATCTATATTTTGAGTTTTTACCAGAAGAATGAGTTCTCTTACCACAAGAGCATGTTGGATTTGGGGGTTTAGTAAAACGAGGAACTAAATTTACAATTTTAAATTTTTCAATATTGATGGTGTCTCCACTAACGCTACCGCAGATAGTAACTTCATCTCCAATTTCTAATTTATCTACAATATTCCTTAGACTTTTTAACGGCTCGAAAATAGCGCAATTTACTTCATTACCTTGTGCATCTTTTACCTTAATGAAACGATGACCCCCTTTGATTATTTTAACCTTCGATGAAATGCTAACATCTGCCCAAATAGAAGTATAGTCAACAAGATCTAATGATTCTGAGAAGTTGAAGTGATCATCGGTTGCTTGATTAGTCTGATATAATAACCATCTTACGGGTTTTTCAGGTCCTAAATGATGAAAATTATCAATTAAAGTGTTACGGTCTGTTCCTCTAAATCCCCAAAGCACAGGACACGGTGAATTAGGGACCATTGCAATTTTTCCATCTAAATCATTACACGAAAAAACTCCCTTGAGTTGAGAAACCCTTGAGACTGAATCTGAAGAAATATTACGCGAGCTTCCCCACAACTCTTTATCTCTGTAGCCTATTAATTCCCACGTACTTTTCAACTCTTTTGAATTATATGAATTGCTAGACCAGGAAAGCGCGCATGCCGCCCCAACGAGACCTCTTGAGCCCCTTAAACCGAAAGTAAGGCAGTCTGATAATATTAGGTCGACATCTTCTTGAGAAACTAAACCTCTAACTCCTTGCCAATAAAGTCCTTCGGGTAGATAGCTGTCGGATATGACAATGCCTGGTTGCGAATCTTTTTTCGAGTTTTTCGTAACTATCTTAGAAACTTTAGCTAGTACAGATTCTTTATTGATAGATAATTCTTTGTAATTAGAAAACACAAAAATATCCTTATTTCCAATCTCTCCTATTTTTTCCTTAGTACCAATTCCCTTACCAAAGACGAGAGATAAAGCGCCGTTACCTCTAGTTTTCCAAGGAACGTTTGGGTTTAACCTAACAAGTCTAGGAAATTCAACCAAGTCTAACTCTGACAATTCAGAAATAATCTCTGTAATTAACCATGTAGTGCAACCCCCACTCAATGAATCTGTGTCGTCTATTCCTATATGCAACATAATTAATCGAAAAGAAAAACCTCTTTAGCCCAAGAAGGTTGAACGTTTGTATTAGATAAATAAGCTAAATGTATGTCTAAATTTGAAGAGGTTCCTGCAGGGATATATGGATAATCGCCGTTCAAACTATATATTAAGATAGTTGTTTGATCTCTCTTTATTATATTGTGCAAAAGATCGACTATATCAATAGCAAAATCACTGTGATTTGCTTCAACCCTGTCTGACCAATCTACCCCAATAGCTATGTCGTCTGCAAAATTAAGTGCATCATCAAGTTCATTGAAACCTTGTAAATTTCTCAATGGTAAAACAACTTTACCTCTATCTGATAAAATTAAATCTATAATATCTTCACCCCAGATGAGTCCTGAATCTACAAAAACCTCATTTTCAGGATTGGATGGAAGTGTGTAAATAGATGGGCGATTTTTAATTATACCACCCATATCCCAAAATAATTGCTTTTTTGCTGATTTTGAATATTCAAATTTAACATTTTTATCTTCAAAGCTAAATTTACCTTTATTCCAAATTGGCTTCACTTTTTTCCCGTTGAAGTAAGCCTCAGCTTGTTGAGCCATGTCTAATGAGTTAAACCTGTAGATTTAGACTTTACTAAAGGTCTAAAATTACTCTCAGACGAGATGGGGGACCTTCTTCTACTAATAATTGATGATAAGATACGGCTTTTATTTCAACACCATATCCATGTTTAGATTGATCGTAAATATCACCTTTCAAAATACCTTTCAGTAAAAAATTTTCACCTTTGGATATTTCTATCTTTGCAAAACCTGAAATAAATAGATCAGTATCAAATAATACCACTAAATATGAGATAAAGTGAACCAATAAAGAATCAAGATTGTCTGATTCTATAATTATATCATTTGAAATCAACCCTTTTGGTAAATTTCCACCAGTAATTATCTCAGAAAATCCTAGCGCTGCCTCTTCAAAGGCTCTGGAAATCGTCGAGGTTTCTACTTCAATTCCAATATCGGCAGTGTGTTCAAAGTTTTTTCTCAATACCTTCTAAAAGAGATTGCTAATAAAATGGTAGCGGGGGATGGATTTGAACCATCGATCTCCGGGTTATGAGCCCGACGGGATTTCCTAGCTACCCCACCCCGCTACGTAATACTAGAATAATCAGGCTCCGGGGATACCTCTAAAATGGGCTTGATATAAAATCTTGTTAAAAAAAATATCTACTTTTTACGTTTGTAGAACAAGGAAATAAGAGACAGTAAAGATATTGTTAGTAATGAACTTGGACCGAAAAGTAAAGAATCATCAGTACTAGTACTACCTGAATCTGACGACCTTTTTTCAGAGATTGTTAAGGGTAATGTTAGAGTATTATCTGCTCTTTTACTATTGGATTCATCAGTTTGTTGTTTAAAATCAACGTATACCTTGAGTGTTTTTAATCCTTCAGAAGGAGTCTCCCAGTTGAGAATCACTGGCGCTGAACCAAAACCACTAACTCCCTGCTCGACAACAAATTCATCGACTATTCTTGAACCTTCATACAAAGTTACACCAAAACTACCTGTGCTTTTTCCTCCATTATTATTAACTGTCAATTGAATTATAATTGGCATACCGTCTTGGAGATCATCGGGTTGTAATACGGAAATGGGTTTATTGTTTATCAATACTTCATCTATGCTAACAGACAAGTCTGAAATTTTTTCCACTGGAACATCAACTATAATTTTTGAACTGACAGTAGCTGAGCCATCTCCTGGAGATATTGAATCTGCAGTCATCAAAAATGTTACTTCTTCGCCCAGACTATCTTCAAAATTTACAGGCCGAACTACAATATCTACTGCTAGTGATTGTGATTTATCTATGGTAACTGCGGAAATATCGTTACCTTGAACTTCAGCCCTTATAGTCCAATCACTTCTGGATGTTGTAACTCCTAGATCAAATGTGTCTTTGTCACTTCCTGTATTTCTCAAATTAATTTTGAATTTATAGTATCCATCAATATCTAATTCCTCAGGGTCAATATTAATTGATTCAGGGACTGAAAGAAAAGCTACACCATATGTTCTCACTGTAGTTTCTAAATTAACATTCTCAAAAATATTTTCATTTCCTGAAGAAGTAATTGTAATTGTGACTCTTTCAGATGAACCTCCCTTAGCTGAAACCGGAGCTTCTACTCTAATTTGGACATTTGATGATTGTCCCATTTGAAGGTCTATTGATGAATCTGATTGAAGACTAATCTCCCAACCAGAGGGGACATCTGAATCATCTATAGTTATGAAAAAAATGTCTCTGGTATTTCCTGTATTTAGTACTCTAAATGAGTAATCTGTTTTTCCGCCCTTAGGTAATTGACCTTTAGGGCTGCTGGTCTCGTCAAATTGAACCTCTAAGCCGTACTGATCAACCTCTAAATAATATGACATTGAAGAAGTCCATGTATTACCAAAATTGTCTTTAACTGAGAACCTAATGACATAGTTGCCACTAGTTATTCCGTTGTCTTCTTGGTACCACCATTTACCTTGAATATATTTTGCGTAAGTATGCTTATCCTTTAACTGGATTGTGTCCTTAAATTTTCCTCCACCACTGAGGCCCTCGATACTAATCTCTGCTGAAGATGAGTCAAAGTTATCTGCGCCTAGTGCATTGGTAACATTAACTTTGATAAAAAGAGAATCTCCATCTATTTCTTCTACTCTGTCATTATCAAAATAGTAATCATCATCCTCAATATTAACGTACTTAAAATCTATTGTGAAAGACGAAAGAAAATCTGAATGGGCGCCTTTAACCCACACTGTTCTATTATCTGTATCTGGGGCCCAAGTAACACTTGTTTCTAGCTTAAGCCCAAGTGTGGTATAAGCTGGCACTCCATCCGGAAATAAACTTTTATCTAAGCCTGAACTTTCTAAATCCAAAGTATAATTTTCAGATAAAAATGTTCCAAAACCTGCAGATTTACTTACTTCATCAATAGATAAATTATTGAATCCTTCTTGAGTTCGTATGTATAACGTAGTTTTGAAGCTGATTTCTTGGACATTAGTTGATTCTACCCAAAAACTATAGCTGTATGAATCACCTAGTTCTAAAGGACCACCCATATTTGTCTCCCATGAAACTAAAGGAAAGAAAGTATTAGCTTGGTTAGGATCATCGCGACACTTCCAATACTTGGGTGTAGCTTCAGAGGGCTCGTCTATGGACAAATCGTAAACGTCGCCAATTCCTGATTTTGCTAAAAAGAATTCTGTGTTACCATATTCCTCAGCATCAGAAGGGAGTGAAATCAGTAAAATCGAAAAACACACCAAAAAGAGTGTATAGGTTAGACCTCGCATAGGGTAATTCAAATTTTGACATTATTAAGGTTTGGTCTGATACAACTAGTCAAAAAGGTTGATGCCTCCCCCACTAGAGACAATTTCTGAATTCTCAGAAATAAGTTGACCTCGTCTGAATACTTTGTGAGGGAAAATTGCTTCCCAATCTTCAAATGGGGACCAATTAGCTCTTGAATGTAGTTTATCAACATCAATCTTCTCTGATTTATTCAGATTAACAAACATAAAATCTGCAGGTTGACCTTTTTCTATTCTTCCTCGACTTAGTCCAAGCCGATCTGCAGGGGCTTCTGCCATGCTGTTCACTAATCTGCTCAAATCTAATCTTTTCTCTACAACTTCTTGCAGCATTAATGGAACCATTGTCTCTACACCTGGCATCCCTGACGGAGGTGCTGATGACCTTTTTTCTTCGACTGTATGTGGCGCATGATCGCTAGCCAATATGGGAATTGTTCCCTTTCTGTATGCATCATAAAGAGTTTTATTATCCGAAATGGTTCGTAAAGGCGGGTCAACCTTACAATCTAAAGAACTACAATTATCCAAATTTAGTAAAAGATGGTGTGGACAGACCTCTGTTGAAGATTGGGAAGGAAGATTTCCTAACCCATTAGAAGTAGATAAATGTGCCACGTGCAAATGCTTCGAAGGAGGCATTTCTGAGAGGCATTTTTCTTCAGCAATTAGACGATTCTCTGTATGATCTGATAGTTTCTCCAGAGGATTATTGTGCATATAATCTGGATGCTCGCAGTGAACAACTAACGGTTTCTTAGTTTTACCTAATACTTCTTGTGCTAATCTGAAATAATCCTTTGATGATATCCCATATGGATACAATTTCCAAAACGCAGCCGGAACTGTTTCAAACCAATCTTGTTCTGTTAAATTCTCCTCTACGTTAATACCTATTCCAAAATCTACTACTGATTTCTGTTTGGCTATTCTTTCCTTTTCCTTAAATTGTGAGTAATCAGATGTAAAGGGATTCGTATTAGGCATGTCTACTACTGCTGTAACACCGCCACAAGCAGCAGACTCTGAACCTGTTTTCCAATCTTCTTTGTGGGTGTAACCAGGATCTCTGAAATGAACGTGCATGTCCATAGCAGCAGGTAAAATCAAACCATCAACCTTCTCTCTATTTGGATTTAAATTAGTTTTCTTAACTGAAGAAATGTAACCCTCTTCTACTTCAATCGAAACATCAACTAGCCCTTGATTCGAAATCCACGCTCTGCCCTCGAAAACTGACATTATTCCTTTTCCCTATTTGACAAATGAAAGGTTGACGTATAAACATCTTCTGTTCTGCTCTTTACTGCCAAAATAAGCTTACTATCTTCAAAAGTTGAGTTCTCGGAGGTCGTTATAGTTAATGTCAAATTTGCATAATCACCTGAAGATAAATTTAAAAATGTAATATTATTTTCATGGTCAAGAAACACATATTTTTGAAAAGAATTGGAACTAGAATTTATATTCATTGAATCTGAACTTATGTTAACAAAGTCTACAACAAGAGATACCGAAATATTTTCTAATGGATTAATACTGACTGAGAGGTTTTCCCAACCCTCTTCAGCCCCATTATTCCAAATTTTTATGGAAGTTGTATTTGTTTCGCCTGCATACTGAAAGAATTCATTTTCGTCTGAATCTATATTCAAAGAAAATGGCGAGTCTACTGTGAAAATAGGAGATGGCGTAAAAGTTGTTAGTAACAATAACCCTGTAATTAGTCCAACTATTGTTCTAGATTTACCCAGATTAGATATCTCTTCTGAAGGTGGAGGATGATAAGTTCCTAAAAAATAAATAAGGAGAGCATAAATTGCCCATCCCATATATGGCGGACCAAAACCCGGAATCCCATAAAATGTCATTAAAATGAGAGAAATTATAACTGCGAAAGACAAAATATTTGCTTTTGGACCAAGAAGTGAACGTGCAATATGCCCACCATCAAGCTGACCTGCAGGCAATAAATTTAGTGCTGTGACAAAAAAACCAGTCCATCCTGCAAGAACCACTGGATGTGACAGATAATCTCCAGAGGAAGGATTCAAACTCTCAGAAATAGAAAAAAGTAACTCAAAGAAAAAAGATGAACCGAGAAACAGAGAATCTCCTGAATCTACTGGCACAGTTACTGCGTATAATTCAGTTAACCAGAATCCAAGAAGCGTTACGGGAATTGCTACTAAGAGACCGGCAATTGGTCCACTAGCTCCTACATCCAAAAGAGCTTTTCGATTAGGAATCGGCTCTCTTATAGAAATGAAGGCCCCCATTGTTCCAAAAGGGAATATCATTGGAGGCATTGGAAGAAAAAAGGGTAGAGACGCATCTAGATTATGTTTCTTTGCATAATAGTAATGCCCCATTTCATGTGCACCAAGGATTAGCATCAAGGGTAAAGAAAATGTCAAGAAACCCATGAAAAAAATGTGTGGGCTTGCTAATATTCTAAGCCACCACCAACTCATATCAAGTATTGAGGAGTCTACATATGAAGCCCACCACATTGAGCCGGCCCATGTTGTAGTGAAGAATGTAGCTAATAGTAAATACAGATTAATTTTACCTTCGTAATAATCAAATGAAGGCTGTGGTAAAATCACAAGAATTAATTCATTTCCGGTTCTTCTCAACATAGGAAAAAGACGGCCCACCCCAAATGTTGTTGCAACCTTAAGTGCTAGACGTAATTCTTCAAATTTTTCTTCTAAGTTTTCTGGCTCTTTTACAAAAAATAAATGGGCATTACCGTCCCATTTACTTTCTTCAACCTCCCAGTTTAGACCTTCTATAAACTTACGGATTGATTTAGACATCTAAAGTCCTAGCTCCCTCTTAGTAATTTTTGAAGCTTCCTCTGATAAACTTGCAGGTGCGTATATTCTGCATCTCCAATGGTCAAATTGCGCTTCATACAAACTTTTTGTTATGGTTGACATATTGCTTGCGTAATCTAAGGAACCATCTTCTTTAAGAATTTTAACTTTCATATCTGGCACAACCTTCAGAGGCGGCAAATCCATGAAAATCTTTGATGAATCTATACCTAATTTAGATGAAATTGAAATTTCTAAATCTTCAACATCTGATTTAGTAATTCCCTTATTTTCAGTTTCATCTTTAGTAATGCTGACTACACGCTTTGTTATCTTACGGTTTTCGAAATCATTAACTAAACTTTTCGATATGCCGCCTGCAGAATCTAATTCAGACAAAAATTTATGATCTGTATATGAAACAAAAGATTCGTAGGAGAAATAACCGCTCAAAATTGCTACCTTTGTAGCTCTTGCTAACATTAATTCTGCCCCTCTAGAAAAAGGGTGGAAATATACTGTTGGAAACATAACTGAACGAGAAGTTAAAAATGTTTCAACTACTGGTAAGCCACTTTCTCCAATTACCAATTCTTCGTTCATAATTGACATTTTAGTAACTAACCTACCTGTATCTACTCCTGTTTTAACACCTGTGTAATGAGAATCTCTCATCAGATAATCTAAACGGTCTGCATCAATATCTCCTGAGATTAACGAACCATACCTATGTTCCCCTTTGATAAGATTACAGATTTCTCTACTATCTATTCCTTCATCGTTAAAAACATCCGAAATTTGGCTCTCTTTGATAATATCTTGAGTAATATCAACATGATCCTTGCCGAAGGGTAACTCATCAGCCAGATGAGAATAAGGTGAATGTCCTAAGTCATGAAGTAACCCTGCTGTAGAAACTAAGTGTAATTCGTCCTCTGGAACGCCTGATTGCAACGCCATTTGCTTAGCTAAATGACTAACGCCTATGCTATGCTCGAGTCTAGTGTGGTTAGCTCCCGGATAAACTAAATTTGCTGAACCTAACTGCTTAATCCACCTTAAACGTTGATAAGGAATAGTATCAACAAGAGAGGACTCTAGACTATCCAAATCTATGTAATCGTGTATAGAATCCCTTACTCTTCGCATTGAATTACTTGATACAAGGTTCGTAAAATAGGTATCTATATTTTTTGTGTTCCACCTTCTTCCAAAATGGGGAATTTAAAGGGAATGGCCCAAAGCTTATAATGACAAAATTCTCTCCCCAAGATAATATGAATATTTCAGGAAATGTTAAGGAAATTGATGTTGAAGAATTAACAGAATGTCCTGAATGTGAATCTGAACATATTGTACGTGATTACAAACGCGGAGAGGTTACTTGTAGAAATTGTGGACTCGTTGTTGATGACCAAGTAATTGATCAAGGGCCCGAGTGGAGAGCTTTTGATTCAGAACAGAATGAGAGAAGAGCCAGGGGCGGAGCGCCCATGTCTGTTATGGTTCATGACAAAGGCCTTTCCACAGACATTGGCTGGGGTGGAAGAGACATTAATGGAAATAATGTACCAACTAAAAATAGAGCTCAAGTATATCGGATGCGTAAGTGGCAAAATAGAACTAGAGCATCTAACTCAGCCGACAGAAATTTGGCACAAGCTCTGAATGAGCTAAATCGGCTAGCTTCGAAAATAGGATTACACCGCCAAGTTAGAGAAGAGGCGGCAATGTTGTACAGAAGGGCTGTACAAGATAATCTTGTCAGAGGAAGGTCCGTGGAGGGAGTTGCCGCTGCAGCCCTATATGGGGCGTGTAGAAGATGTGAGGTTCCAAGAACACTAACTGAAATTACTGAGGCTTCAAGAGCCTCAAAAAAAGAAGTGGGAAGAACATACCGATATATTTCAAGAGAATTAAAATTGAATCTTCAACCTGCGTCACCTTCTGTTTACATTGTACGTTTTTGTAGAGAACTAGAATTACCTGGCGATGTTGAAAATACAGCAATTAGTATTCTTAATCAAGCAATAGCTGCTGAACTAACTTCAGGACGCGGACCTACCGGAGTTGCCGCTGCTGCAATATACATTGCCTCTGTTGTTCACGACCAAAGAAAAACTCAAAAAACCATTGCAGACACAGTAGGCGTTACTGAAGTAACAATTAGAAATCGTTACAAAGAATTAGCAAAGAATTTAGATATCGTAGTCTATTTGTGAGGTTAATTTGAAATACAATAAGCGTGATAACAACGTTTATCAAATTCGTTTAGAAAATGAAGATGATTTGTATCATTTAAATTTGTTATTGAGCGAAGGTGATCAAGTTAGAGCTTTAACAGAGAGAAGAGAATCTTCCCAATCTGATAGACTCAAAAGTGAAAGAGGGAAAAAACAAAAGATGATGTTAACTATTGATGTGAAAAACCTTGAATATCAATCTTTTGGTCAACGATTTCGATGTCACGGAGTCATATCTCTGGGAGAAAATAACCAAGGCCTTCACCACACTTTAATTTTAGAACCTGGTGATTCATTTGATGTCAGAAAAGAAGTATGGCTAGATCATCACAAAAAAAGATTAAGAAAGGCTGCCGAACCAATAGTAACTGCAACTGCTATTGCTGTAGAGAGTGACTCAATTGTTATTGCAGAATTAAGAACATACGGAATTCGAGAACTAAAAACTCTCAGCAGAGAGGGAAGTGGAAAGTCGACAGGCGGAGAAGAACTAAAAGACTTTTACAAAAGAGCTGTTAGGCAAATCGTTAAAGTACATATCAAAGATTCGATAATAGTCATTGTAGGTCCAGGTTTTCTAAAGGAAGATTTCGCTGAAGTAGGTAAATCAAGAGCTCGTGAAATTTTCAAAGGATGTGTGATCGAGAATTCAGGTCAAGGCGGAATGGCTGGGATTCATGAAGCGATAGGAAGAGGAGATTTACCAAATGCAGTTGCACAAATAAAAATACAAGAAGAAATGGCTGCTGTAGAGAAGTTGAAGGAATCAATAGCAAAAGAAATGGGAACATATGGTAAAAATGAAGTCAAAAATGCTGTTGAAAATGGTGCTGCTGAGAGCCTTTTATTGATTTCAGAGATGACAAAGGAAAGTGAAGGTCTCGAATTGCTAGAAATGGCACTCAAGAATAGGACTGAAGTGATAGAAATCTCTTCCCACCACCATGGAGGAGAGATGCTCATTGGCCTAGGTGGGGTTGCTGTAATTCTCAGATATAAATTGACATAAATTCTTTTAGAGGGGAGGTTGTAAGGATAGCATGATGCCAGGCATGGGGCGAATGAACCCCCGTATGATGAAAAAACTGCAAAAACAATTACAAAGTGCGACTGAAGAAATCGATGCCACAGAAGTAATTATTAGGACTAAAGACAAAGAATACTATTTTTCAAATCCTTCAGTGAGCGCTATGAACATGATGGGGCAACAGTCCTACCAAATCGTAGGCGAACCTGAAGAAAGAGCACTAGGCAGTAGTGAGGAAACTACAAATATCCCTCAAGAAGACATAGATTTAGTAGCTTCGCAAGCCGGAGTTTCTCCAGACAAAGCTAAAACTGCTTTAGAGGAATGTAACGGTGAGCCTGCTGAAGCTATTATCAAATTGATGAGTGAATAAATATGGATTTTGCTGAAACTGAAGACCAAAAAATGATTCGTGAGATGGTACGCGAGTTTGCTGAAACTGTTGCTGGACCAACTTGTGAAAAAAGAGACAAAGAGCAAATAGCTCCGATTAAGGAATTTAAAAAATTTGCAGAACTAGGCTTTGCAGGAATGACAATACCTGAGCAATACGGAGGGCAAAAATTAGATGATATTTCAGAGGCAATTGTAATTGAAGAATTATCTAGAGTTGATCCTTCATTGGGAGTTATGGTTGCTGTTCACGTCGGACTTTGTTCTATGACAATTGCTCTAAGTGGAAATGAAGCTCAAAAAGAAAAATACTTGCCGAAGCTCGCTTCCGGAGAATTCTTGGGTGCTTATTCTTTGAGTGAAGCTGGATCCGGCACTGATGCTGCCGCAATGGTAGCAAAAGCAACTGACGATGGTGATTGTTATACACTAAATGGAGAAAAAATGTGGGTCACTAATGGCACAACTGCAGATCTATTTGTTCTTTTTGCTAAAGTTACTGATCACCCAGACTACGGGAAGAAAAGTCATGGTGGAGTTACTTGCTTCATAATCGAGAAAGGATTTGAAGGGTTTCAAATTGGTAAGAAAGAAGATAAACTGGGAATTCGTTCAAGTGATACTTGTACCTTAATTCTTAATAATTGTAAAGTACCAAAAGAAAATGTTCTTGGCGAGGTCGGCAAAGGATTCCCAATTGCAATGAACGCACTTGACAATTCAAGAATAGGAATCGCTGCACAAGGGCTAGGAATTGCACAAGGAGCTTACGAAACAGCACTAAAATACTCAAAGGAGAGAGAAACTTTTGGAAAGCCTATAGCTGCCCATCAGTCAATTAGTAATTATTTAGCTGACATGACACTGAAAATTGATGCCGCAAGATTGCAAGTTTACAAGTCAGCTTGGGCAAAGCAAGAACATTATGAAAATAACTCTAAACG
>JAYYHK010000003.1:0-26456 GCA_036148495.1 Thermoplasmatota archaeon
ATTTAGCCTTCAATGGCGTTCGTTGCAAATCAATGCCTCCTATTGTCACTACTCCTTTACTAGGTCGGAGAAGCCCACACAGCATCTTTATAGTTGTAGATTTTCCAGCTCCATTGGTTCCTAGCAAACCAAAGACTTCACCTTTATCTACGCTAAACGTAATATTTTTGGCTGCAGGTTTACCACTGTAGTATTTTGTTAATCCTGCAACCCTAATCATTAATTTCTAGAAAGAGCCCTTAACTTAAGAATTAAGGTCGAGATATCTTAAATATATCTACCTCACCACATAATATACTTACTATGACTGCTTTAGGTAGAGAAAAAAGAGCTCATGAGTTTCTGAAGATTTGGGATGAGCTAAAATTATCTGATTCTCCTATAGTTGTTGAAGGAAAAAGAGATACCAAGGCTCTAAGAGAACTGGGAATCGTCAAACATGTAATTGAACTCAATGATGGCACCTCAGTGTTATCAACTGTTGAGCGTATTTTTCAAAATTCAGGCAGTTCATCAGAATTTATCATACTAACAGATTGGGATAAAGCAGGTGATAAGCTTGCCAAACAGCTTATTTCATATGGAGAATCGTGTGATCTGATTCCTAATGACCGAATTAGAAGATCATTAGCAAATGTTACAGCTAAAGAAATTTCTTGTGTTGAAGAATTGCCTACTTTTGCACTAGGATTGGCCACAAGGACCATTCTCTTTAATACCACATAGTTCTGCACTGTTATGCGTGCAGCTTCCAGAGACAAATCAGATTATCTGACAGACAATTTTTTTTCAATGCTAGAAGAAATTAGGAAAAATAGTGGAGAAACAGATACCAAGGGTCTTTCTAATTCTGAAATTTCTAATTTCCTTTCTATGGATGAAAGTCTCAAAGAAGCAATTATTCAAGCACATGAATATCATTTAGAGTTAAGAGAATCTTTGGGTATTGAAATATTAATGAAGAGTGAAAAAGATCTTATAAATTTTCTTCAAGAAGGTTTTGTTAATTTTTATGCCCCAGCCACTGTTAACCCATACGTTGCCATAAGTGCACAAGGTCCTTGGATAATAACTTCACATGGGGCGGTTATACATGATAACGGTGGCTATGGAATGTTGGGCTCAGGCCACGGTCCAAAAGATATTGTATGTTCAATGTCTAAGAATTGGGTTATGGCAAACGTGATGACAGCTTCGTTTTCACAACAACGCTTTGTTAAAGCATTGAACAAAGAATTAGGCCACACCAGAGGAAATTGCCCATTTGATAGGTATATTTGCGTTAATAGCGGTTCAGAATCGGTTTCAGTTAGCCTCAGAATCGCTGATGTTAATTCTTTCAACCTCACTTCCCCAGGCGCAAAGCACGAAGGAAAAGAGATAAAGTTATTAGCAGTTGAGCATGGTTTTCATGGTAGAACTGATAGACCAGCTCAATTATCACATTCATGTAAAGATGGATACGATAAGCATCTAGCTTCTTTTAGAGATAGAGACAATCTGTTCTTAGTCCCTTCTAATGATGTAAAAGCTTTGAGGAAAGTATTTGATTATGCAAACAATAACAATATTTTTATTGAACTAATGGCTATCGAGCCAGTTCAAGGGGAGGGAAATCCCGGTCAATGTATCACTCGTGAATTTTATGATGAGGCTAGAAAATTAACAAAGGAACATGGTTCTTTGTTATTAATTGATTCAATTCAAGCAGGTTTTAGAGGACAGGGTTGTCTTTCTGTAATTGACTACGAAGGATTCGAAGACTGTGAAGCTCCAGATCTGGAAACATGGTCTAAGGCTCTAAATGCCGGTCAATATCCTCTATCTGTACTGGGAATGAATTCTAAAGCTTCTGAACTCTATGTCAATGGAATATACGGTAATACAATGACAACTAATCCTAGAGCCCTAGAAACTGCAATTAGTGTATTGGAAAGTATTACTCCAGAATTACGGACTAACATTAGGGAAAGGGGAAAAGAATTCGTATCTAAATTGAATAGTTTAATGTCCGAATTTCCAGAAGAAGTTTTGAAAGTGCAAGGAACTGGTTTGCTATGTAGTGCTGAACTTCGTCCAGAAATTCCAGTAGTAGGCTTTGATGGAATCGAGCCTTGGTGCAGAAGAAGAGGTCTTGGCGTTATTCACGGGGGAACTAATGCTCTGAGATTTACATCTCACTTTGCCATTACTTCAGAAGAGATTGATTTGATAGTTTCGATTGTTAGAGAAGGAATTATAGATTTTAGAAAATCATTGAATTAATTACAATTCAATGTTCAATTTATTTTCAACTTCATCAATGATACGTTCAGATTTCAAAATATCTACCATTTTGTTGTGATCATTGTAGAGCGGCCTGTCTTCATCTAAATAATCGATGTTTTCCCTTATTATTCTATGAGCTATGGAAGTTCCTACTCCCATACTCTTTTTTCTCATGTCTAATGCTTGAGCTGCGGCCATCATCTCAATTGCCAGAACTCCGTAGCAATTATCCAGAATTTGTTTTGTTTTTTGGGAAGTCGTTAGTCCCATTGAAACAAAATCTTCTTGATCTGCTGCAGCAGGGATGGATTGGTTAGCTGCAGGATGAGAGAGTATTCTTGTTTCAGCTATCAGAGCATCTGCAGTGTACTGCGATAGCATCATTCCTGAATGCAGCCCAGGTTTTTCAGCTAAAAAGGGAGGTAATCCTACTGAAAGAGCAGGGTTAGTGAGGCGATTCATTCGCCTTTCAGATAAAACTGCAACCATACTCAATCCTGTTCCGACCATTTCCATTGGAAGCGCTATCGGCGTTCCTTGGAAATTAGCCCCGGTTAAAACATCTTTTTCTTTAGTTAAAAAAATAGGATTATCCCCAACTCCATTAAGTTCAATTTCTACTTGGCTAGCTGCATAATCGATAGAGTCCCGTAAGGTTCCAGCTACTTGAGGAGTAGATCTCATTGAATATGCATCCTGTACTTTTTTACTTCCCCCAAATAGTATTTCAGATTCTTCAGTTAGCTTGTTTAGATTATTAGCTACAATCTGCGAACCTGTGAATCCTCTCAGCTGGTGAATTCTCATATCGTAAGGTTTCATGTTCGCCATTAGCGCTTCTAATGTCATAGCAGCTGCAATGTCATGTAATTTCATCCATTTTTTAGCATCGTACAATATTATTGCAGCTAAAGCTGTCAAAACATTACTTCCATTAATTAGAGCTAGTCCGTCACGAGCTTCAAGTTCAAGAGGTTTTAATCCAATTTTCTTCAATGCTTCTTTTGAATTAACTATTTTCCCGTTATCAAACATTTCACCTTCTCCCATTAATGCCAGCGCAATTTGTGACATAGGAGATAGATCACCACAAGCTCCAACTGAACCCTTTTCGCAAACCACTGGAGTTAAATCATGATTTAGAGTTTGGATAAGATATTCTGTAATTTCTTTTCTCCCACCAGAATAACCTTTGGAATGAACATTAATTCTTCCACACATTGCTCCTCTTACTATTTCGATATCCATTGGATCTCCAATTCCCGCGGCATGAGAATAAATTAGTAACTTTTGAAATTCTTTTGTCTGATTTGGGTCAAGTGTAACCTCTGAGAACTCTCCTATTCCAGTAGTGATTCCGTACATTATTTCATGATTATTTATTTTCTCTTCAAGCATTTTTCTACAAGAATTAATTTTATTCCATGATTTTTCGGAAACAGAAATTTCAGTTTTTTTTCTAGCCACTTCAACTACTTTATCTATTGTCAAACTTTTTCCATTAATCACAACGGGCATGTTAGATGAGATATTAGTACTTAAATAAAATTCACTGTCCCTTTACTTTTTTTATAACCCGTTTATGCTCTAGCGTGACAGATAGTACAAAATCACAAGTTGATACACTAAAATCCGATGCAAATTCTTACAAGAAATTGGGTGATTACGCTAAAGCTGAAAATTGTATTTTAAAGGGTCTAGAGTTGAAAGCTAATGATAATGTTCTTAAACACGAGCTAGCGAAAATATATTTTAAAAGAGAAAAATATGCAGGTTCACTCGAGCTACTGCTTGATCTATCAAATAAAATAAAAAAGCGCCAAATCCTTTTCAAGGATATTGCGATGTGTTATTATAAAATGAATAAATTGGAAAAGGCTTTAGGAGCCGTACAAATTTCTCTATCTGAGAATTCAAATAATATATCTTCACTCTTTGTTGAAGGGCTGATATATAGAGAGCAAGGCAATTTTTCAGAATCAATCTCTTCTTTTAAGAGGTTATTAGAGTTAGACACTAACAATAGAGATGCACTTTATCAGCTAGGTAAAATATATCACCAAAAAGGTAGATATCGTGAAGCTTTAGAGTCTTTTGATAAAGTTTTAGAATTCCGTCCACGTGATAATGAAGTTTTGAAAGCTAAAGGAATATCTCATGATGAATTAAACGAATACAAGGAGGCTTCAGAAGCTTTGAAGAAAAGTATTAATGTTGATGATGAAATAGTTTTCAACGACAGAGGCGTTGCTCTTAGTAGATTAGGTTACAATCACAAAGCTATTGATAGTTATCGTAGAGCATTAGCTTCTAATCCTAAGTATTCGGTTTGTTGGTTTAACCTAGGCAAAGCTCTTTTCAGAGTAGGTGATCTTAAAGACGCTCTTGTAGCTTTTCAGACATCTACTGAGATAAATCCCAACAATAGAAGCGCATGGAACAACAGAGGAGTAACCTTACGTCAATTAAATAGGTTAGAGGAGTCTTTGGATTGTTATGAAAGAGCGTTAGCACTCAAAAAAGAGTACGCTTGGGCTTGGCATAACAAGGGATATGCATTGGAGTTACTTGATAGGCCTCGTGAAGCACTTGAAAGTTATAGAACTGCATTAGAGCATAAGCCAGATTCAAGTGAGCACGGAGGTGCTGAGTGGGAAAAATTAAAGAAAGATACGGAAGATGCCATTTCTAGGTTGAAGAAAATTATTGGTGAATAATGGACGTTATAGATCTCATTGAAGAAGGTGAAAAATTATATGAAATGGGAGACTCTAAGTCTGCCAGATTAAAATTTTTAAAAGCTTCTTCATTGGCACCTGAGGACCCTCAAATTTATAACCGATTAGGTATGCTTGAAATGTCAAGAAATTCACCTGATGAGGCTAGATTTTTTTATGAAAAAGCTTGCAAGTTAGCTCCAGAAGTGGCTAGATATCATATGCGATTAGGTGATTCATTGCAAAGGTTGTCAAGATATGAAGATGCTATTGGTTCCTATGCCAAATCGCTAGAATTAGAGCCCAGAAATGCTCCAGCTTGGAACAACAGAGGATTTGCAAATTTTAACATTAATCGCTGGAATGAAGCACTGAGATGCTACGATGAATCTATGAAATCAGATCCAGCTTACGCCGTAGCTTGGTATAACTATGGCTATACTCTTCAGCTTTCAGGAAGATTAAATGATTCGAAGGATTATTACCAGAGAGCAGTAGATTTAGACCCCAGCGATAAAATTGCGTGGAATAATTTGGCCAACGTACATTATAATCAAGGATTATATGAGAGAAGTATTGAGTTATACAAAGAGTCCTTAGAGTTAGATGAAGAATATGTAATTGCAATCAATAATATTGGCAATGCTCTAGATCACTTACATAGATATGAGGAATCAATATATTATCACGAAAAAGCTATAGAGCTAGATTCTACATTTCATTATGCTTGGATGGCGAAGGGAAGAGCACTCACACGCCTTGGCCGTCCGGAGGAAGGCCTTGAATTTATTGAAACTTCGATTGAATTAGATTCCGAAGATCCAGATTATCACGAAGCCTTGGGTCGCTGTTTTCAAAGTTTAGAATTGTTTGACAAAGCTAGACAAATCATCAATTTGGGTTTATCTGTGGACGGCCAACACGTTCCCTGTTGGGTTGCGCTTGGCGACATTAACATGCAGATAGGCAACACATTACAGGCTATGCAATGCTTTGATGAAGCCGTTAGAGCTCAAGACGTACTTTCAAGAAATAGAATGAGAGATTTAGATTGGATTGAAAAGGGCCGAATTTTGCAAGTTGCAGGGATAGTCCATGAAGGATTCAGACAATATTCTAACGCAATCTCAGTAGCCCCAGGTACAGGTAGGCCCTATTTTAGATACGCTCAAAATCTTATTGAATTTAATAAATTATCTGAAGCTAATGATCTAATTAATAAGGGTTTAGAGATTGATCCAAAGTCAATCACCGGTAAAATCTTATTGCTAAAAACTTTGACTGGCGATGAGATTATAAGCAGAATAAGTGATTTTTCACAGTTTAAAAATAATCATTCTGAAGCTCAATTAATCATAGCCAAAAAAATTCTGCATAAAGACCCTCACCTTGCGTTGGATTTTTTAGATAAAGAAAACCCAAGTCATTTAATGACGTTAAGTCAATGCTTTTCTGAAATATCCGACTTTCGAAAAGCCTTGTCATACGTAAATAAATTCATAGATTATAATCCACGCGATATCAAGGGATTCTTAGGAGGTGGATGGCTCTCTATCGAAATGAAAGCTTATGATGAGGCAGCTAACTTTTTTGATATGGCCCTAGGAGTCAACGCGATGTCTCCTGAAGCTATTTATGGTAAAGGTTTGGTTTTAAAAGAAAAGGGAGAGTCATATAAATCATATCAAAACATTCTAACACAGATTGATAAAGACTTAGTTATTTAGACAGAATTTTTCTGAACACGCTTTCTATATCTTTAGATACTTTTTCCCATGAAAAAAGCTTTTCGACCCTTTCCCTTCCTCTTAATCCCATTTCACGCGCCATTTCTGGAGCATTCCATATTTTTTCAAGAGCCTCAGCAATTGCACTAGGATCTAAGGGATCAACAATATACCCTTCTTTTTCAGAGATTACATCTCTTACACCAGGTATGTCGCTTAAAATAAGAGGTTTAGCGGTAGCCATCCCTTCAAGACCTACAATTCCAAAGGCTTCTAATCTAGATGTAGACGGTAAGACAACAACGTCGGTTGCCGAATAATAAGAAGGTAACCAATAATCGTCAACAGGTCCAACAAATATTACACGGTCATTTAGATCTAATTTTTTGACAAGATTAACTAGCCAATTTTTGTAAGGACCGTCGCCTATAATCAATAATTTACCTCTTTGTGTGAACGTTAAGCTCCTAATTAAAATACCAATTCCTTTATGAGGTACTAATCTTCCTACAAATAGGGCTAACGGTTCATCGTCTAATGCATATTTATCACGAATTATTTTACCGTCAATATCAGGATTAAATCTATCTATATCAACAGCGTTTGGGATTACAGTCACGTCTATATCCCAAAGTGTTCGTGAGGTAGTTGCATAACTTTCAGTTGTTGAAATAACACAATCAGCTTCTTTTAATGGATAATTACCTAAAAAATTTTGATAAAAACTTACGGCAGTGTTTCCCAATAAACCTTTCAATTCTAAATCACAGTGATGAGTTACGACGAAAGGTTTTCCGGCTTCCTTAGCCCCTTTAGCAGCAAATCTTTCAGTAAATGGAGGGGGCGAATGAACATGTACTATGTCTGCATGAGTCCTTCTAACAAATTGTCGTATAGAAGTTACTAGTGGTGTATTATACATATTAATCCATTGTGGCAATCTTGTAATTTTAATCCCGTCAAGAATTTCAGTTTCAGGCATTCGACTGTACCTCGACGTTACAACCTCTACATCATGCCCCAGCTTTATCAAATTTTCAGAAAGACCAAGTACGTGCGATTCTACACCACCAAAGTGTGGAAAAAAATACGGAGTTACTTGAAGAATATGCATTATATGATCAAACTTTTACTCTCAAAGGTTCCTGAAACTAATGCATTTGGTCCAATTTTCACATCGCTACCTATTATTGTACCCGAGTTAATTGATGAGTTTATTCCAGTAGATACATTGTCTCCCATGATTACACCTAATTTTCTCCTTGAAGTATCAATACGTTCCCCTCTGTGAGTAACAGTAATCTCTTTTTTGTCTAACCTTAAATTCGCAATTTTGGTACCGGAACCTAAGTTACATTCTTTTCCTAAAATTGAATCGCCCACATAGTTATGATGTGGTGCTTTAGCTCCTTTGAACAATATAGAGTTTTTAATTTCTGATGCAGCACCCACTTTGTTTTCGCCACATAATACAGTTCCTTTTCTGATATAGGCGTTAGGTCCGATAGTACAATTTTCCCCTATCCAAGCAGGCCCTTCTATGTATGTTCCTGACTTTATTATAGAATTTTTCCCTAGATGAATTGAGCCTTTAATTTCAACATTTTTCTCAATTTTACCAATAATGTTTTCTTCAATATATTGTGAACTAAACTCATTAGCAGTGAGTAAGTCCCATGGAGTTCCAATATCTTTCCAAAAGCCTGTGTACTCTACAGTATATACTTCATTTACCATTAGAGCGTCCGTCAACTCTATTTCGCCCCTTATTGATTTCTTAATACTCTTCAAAGAATCAAATATTTTCGCATTGAACAGATATATTCCAGCATTAATTGATGCGTTTCCCTTTATTCCTTTTTCAACTATTGATAACAGTTTCCCATTTTTACTCTTAACAGCTCCAAACTTTTCCCCGTCGTCTACGTTTGTAATCATCATAGCTATTTTACCATTATTTTTAGCTAGAAGTTTCAAATTTTCTTCGTTAATTAATGTATCTCCGTTTAAGCAAAAGAATTGTCCTTTAACATGGTTTTTAGCAAGTGACACTGCGTGACCAGTTCCTTTTTGTTCACTCTGTACTATATAGTTAATTTTTACATCATATTCTTTACCATCACCAAGTAAGTCAGAAATTTCTTTCATTCTGTGGCCTATTAAAATGTGAATTTTTTTAACACCAATGTTCTTTAATGAAAAAATTTGCTGTTCTATAATGGATTTGCCACAAAGAGGTAACAAAGGCTTGGGGTTGTATTCAGTTAATGGCCACATTCTTGTTCCTTTTCCGGCAGCAAGAATTAAGGCTTCCTCAATCATAATATCTCCTTTACTTTTTCCATAAGCACTTTGTTGATATCTCCGCCGTCCATCTTCCCTCTAAATTTAGACATTACAGGACCCATTAAAGCACCAACAGCTCCCATGCCTCTTTCTTTTATGAATTCTTTCTTTTCTCTAACTAGACTTACGATGAAATCTTCGAGTTCAACCTCTACGTTGTCATTATTTACTTGTATTTCCTCATTCCTGCTTGATTGAACAAGAGCTTTTGAAATGCCTTCTTTTACAATTACGCCTTCTTGAAATAGAATCAAAACCTTTTCGAGGTCGCTGTTACTAATAGTCTCACCTTCATCTTTTAGTTGCGGTAAGGTATGCAATAAGATCCGCGATAATAATTTTGGCAAGTCAAACTTCCTGTTTAAAATATTGAACTGTTCGTCTAAATCATTGCTGACTAGTTGTTTTGATTCTTCCTCGTTTAAAGGCAAATCTTTCTCTCTTTCATCTAATGTTTTAGGTTTTCTAACATTCAAATTCGTAAGTTTGAAAGGAGCAATATCTGTTTCTGGGTACATCCTTGATGCGCCAGGCATTGGTCTCATATACCTTGTAAGATTTTCAGGAGTTACCTTCCTGACTTCCTTAGGTACTCCTTTAGTGTTTATTCTTTCGATAATGATTTCCATGGCCTTTTCAGTAATTTTTTCTTTACCAAAAATCAAGATAAATGCATCATTGTCATTGCACCCCAAACTTAGCTTTATATTTTTTGTTTCTTCATTGTCGATTCCATACGCAGGCAGTTCATCGCTGTGCATTATTCCTTTAAGTCCTGCTCTTTTTGCATAATCAGCTAATTCTCTACCCATTCTTACATGCCCTTTTGGAGAATTTTTATTTCCAAGTATTCCATTCCAATTTTCAATTTTCAAGGCTAATGAGAATTCTCTTTTTTTCTTAAAGCAATTATCCACGCTAATTGGTTGACCAACTTTACCTTTTTTCATTTCATTTAGGCTAAATTGCCTTTTCATTTCATTCTCTACTACCTTTGGCATTGAAGCTAGGTCTTGAAATCCTTTTAATTCGACCCTTTGGCCATTATTTATAGAAACATTTACATCTTGTCTAATTGTACCTAATCCTCTCTTAACATTACACGCTCTGAGTAATCTTCCTATCGCTTTAGCTGCCTTTTGAACATCCTGACTATTATCTAATTGAGGTTTTGTTGTAATCTCTAATAGAGGAACTCCTAGCCTATCTAGTAAATACTCGTGCTCCTCTTCCCCATGTCTGCAAGAATCCTCCTCAAGACACAATTGATCCAATTCTAAAATTTTGTCGTCATATTCGATTCTCCCTCCGGTTGCAATTAATCCGGTCCTTTGGAATCCACTAGTGTTAGAACCATCAACAACAACTTTTCTCATAAAATGTATTTCCTCCACAATTTTTGCATCTACCAGTTGAGCAAATTGTAACGCTACTTTGACAGCATCTCTATTAGGGCCTCTAGGAGGTTCTTCATCAGTATAAACTAAACAATTGCAACTTTTATTGTAATATGTAAAAAGTTTAATTTGTTCAGTTTTGGCAGCTATATCTATATCTCCTAGTTCGCTTGATGTGGCGTGAAGCTTTCTTTTGAATTGGTAATCCTTTCCATTTTCGTTAAGGCTACAATTGCAAAAAAGTTTTCCACTGTTAAGTTGCTGATGAATTTCTAAACCTGCTTTCAGCGTCACCCTGTCAACTCAAATCTCTACTTTTTAAAATGACCGGTGAAATTTTTCTTTATTTTTGGTAGGAGCACTAAAGCTGCAATACCTAATACAGGCCCAATTATCAAAAATCCCATTGCCATTATCGAAAAGAAAGCTCCGATTTGTGCATTCTTATATGATTGCAAAGTGTATGTTATCCACGCACCCCATACTCCTATCAAAGAAAATAAGATGATTAAGGTAGGGCACCAATTAAGCATTTTTAGATAGGTGTTTTCATCAAGAGTTATATTTCCCTCACCCATTTCCAGCTCAAACTTAAAACTATTAATGCCTTCAAGTCCCGAGCTATAATCAACTAAACTAATCTCAGAATCTTGAGGTGGAATATATACATTCATCTCCGATGATTTATGTTCTTCAGCACTAACTTTAATATTATATTTTCCAGGTTTCAAGAATATATTGTATGTTCCATTTCCTGAATAAGTCTGATTAATTTCTTGATTATCAACTAAAATTACTGCATTGTCAATATAGCTTGTATCATTCTGTATTATCAAAAAGATTTTTATATCTTCAGAGTCACTGAATTGTTCAGGTGCAAAGTAAAGTGAACCACCTGTGACTAAACCCATTACAGATGCAGTCAAAATCAAAAATGTAACTACCTTCACCCAAAATTGGCTTTTTTGTGTTACCTTATTTTCCTCGTCAAAGTCGTATTTTTTATAATCAGCAGGTACTTTTTTGCCTAATTCACTTTTTTTTTTAATTTTTGACTTGGTGCCTATTAAGACATTATTTTCTACTCTTAATTCAGATACAGCTTTACAGCCTATGCATTTTTTTTCAAAAATACCCTGACTTTCTCCCATTAAGGTTATTTTATTTTTTTTCTTACAATTTGGACAAATGAATTCTACATTAGGCATATTTATGCGATTTCAGGGCTGTTAGATTTGGGTTTAACATTCATATTTCCGCCCATTTTAACTTGAGGTACTTCTATCTTAAAAGGTGGAGGTAAACCTAGTTTCCTAGCTATATTTAGGACTTCAAATGATCCTTCTCCCAAAACTCGATTGTATAGCTCTCCGGTTATTTTATCAGGCAATTTATGTTCCTTATCCCATTTTGCTTGTGAGGTTTTTATTATTTTATTGTTTTCATCTGAGTAAATTACCTCACAATCCAGTTGCACCATTCCCAGAAGTCCATATGACACAGAATATCTTATTTCTACATTTAACTGATTATCACTCTTAATTCTTGATGACAAAATAGTTGTACTATGGTTAATCTGTAATTCTTTTTGTCTTGCAGCTTTACGGTGGCTTTTAGCTTCGATAGAAATTAGTCTAAACGCAGTTGTTGGCATAATATGCTTACGAATGCCCCTTATTGAGAGTATCCTTATTATCCCCTTTTAGTAAAGAGTCTTATGTCTAGGAGTGTTGTTTTTGTAATAATTTTATTATTAACATCAATGACAGGATGCACAGATTCAACACCTAACAGAACAATTGTTACTTTTCAAATTGATTCAGATGGAGAGGAATTTTGGGTATATTTGTACACTGTTCCTAGAACTAAGATGGGTAACTTTACCATCAGTTCAAGTACCGGAACTCCATTTCAAGTAAACGATACTGCATCAGCAGTATTCAGTCTTCAAAAAAACTTATCTTTTGATAATTTAGCCAAAGATTCTGATAATTTCGTATATTTTACATTTAGGGCAGATTTGTCCGAAGTATTCTGGGAGCTCAACTGTAAAATTAGAATTAGTGATGACTCTACGAATGATGAAGTAGTACTAGACGCAATTATTCTTGATGGAGATGACGAAGAGGAAAAAGAATGGAAACTCCCTTATAGTACTCCTTTAAATTATAAAAAATGAGCATTACCCAAACACCACTTGCTTACCAAGCAACAGTTGGAATTGTAGTTGCATTTTTACTCTACCTTGTATTGTTCCTAACCGGCTACATACAATTTGACGTAAGTTCACTTCTAACATTTTATGCATTTTCAGTTTATACAGTTTCTCTCGCTGCAGTTTTGGGCGGAGTCCTTCTCGGAATGTTCATAGCCACTAGAACTCTCTCTACTCAGGGATTTACACCTTTTGAAGTGTCCATGCTCAGGCTTAAAGATGATATTAATAGCCTTCAAAAAGATATTAGAAATATTACAAAACTAATTGAAAACTCTAACGAAGAAGATAATAAGTAATTATATAAACTTTCTACTTTAATGATTTCTATGAAGAAGGGTTTGAACACTTTTTTTGTTTCGTTAATTGCCATTATTTTGGCAATGCCTCTTGCTGGAGTGACAAGTAGTTTTACTTTTAGTGAATCTCAGTTTTCATTAAACGAAAATCTAGATACTTCACGTTCCAGTTATGCAGTTGACATAGACTTTACGGGAGAAAACACTGGTTTTGAATCACTAACGCGTAATGAACTTGTAATTTTCACGTTTGTAGTTAGAAATATAGGAACTATGGACGATACCTATGATTTGGAAATTAGCTGGCAAGAAGATGGAGCTGGTTGGTCTGGAGAATCAGAACTTGAAAATGTCTCGGTGGAGTCTCAAGGGCAAGAAAATGTTAACTTTAGTTTTCAAGCACCAGTACAAAATGTTTACGATAATTCGCAAATGACATATACAATGGCAGTAACATCTCAAAATAGTTCAGCCAGTGATACAATTGATCAAGTAATAGATATTGATATGACTTACGCTATAGATGTTGAACTGAAGCAAGGTGATTCTCAGGAAGCTAAACGAGGAGATTCAGCATCATATGTTGTAACTTTGACCAACACTGGTGACAACGCAGATACATTTGCAATTGAGTTAGGAGATATGCCTAAAGATTGGTCCGCATCTACAAGTATTTCATCAGTCTATTTGGAGCCAGGTTCGGCTCAGAACTTTGCTATGGACGTAAGTGTTCCCAATACTGCAGCTACGGGTGAATATGCATTAATTCAGGTTATTGGCCGAGTCCAAGCTGAAGATTATGAATACATTTATGGATATGGAATTACCAATACAACAGTTGAAGACGGTCGAATCTATGACGTAGATATCAGCGCAGACTCTGAGTCTAAACAAATTATTCCAGGAGGAATGATGATGTATGATTTATCAGTTACTAACGAAGGCGACGAAAGCGATTCTTTTGCTCTAGAGTTTGTTGATCAAGGAAGTGAAGGTTGGGTTTCGAACTTAAGTCAGTTTGATATAGACAATTTGGGGCCAGGTGAAGATTACAATTTAGTTTTGAGTGTTTTTTCCCCTGACAATGCTCAAGAAGCGGATTGGTCAGTAACTAGCATTCATATTTATTCCAAAAATAGGGAGCAATTTGGAGATAACTTAGAAGTTAACACTTCGGTTCGATTGCCAGATCGTGATGTATTTTTATCAACATCGGAAGATACTCTAAGTGGAAATCCCGGTTCAATTTTAACCTACACAGTCTCAGTTACTAATTCAGGTTCAGATCCTGATGACATAAATTTAGGTTACGAAGTTTGTGAATCTTGTAACGCATGGATTGTATCATTGAGTAAGTATACTATTGAAGATCTCGGTGACGGAGACTCAGAAGATATCCAAGTATACGTTGAAGTTCCATCGTCAGCAAGATCAACAGATGAAGCAGTTATCACAATTAATGCAGAATCTCACGATGATGCGACAGCTTTTGCAGATTTAGAAATCACCTCAAAAGTTAACATTGTCTATAATCAGTACGTAACATCCACTATGGTCCCAATAATGTATCCTGGTGACGTAAATCAGTTTAATGTGACCATAATCAATAATGGAAACAGTGCTGAAAGTTACAAGTTTACAAAAGGGTCTAATGTGCCTGATAATTGGAATTTCGAAGATACTCTAGTTTTTGAGACTCAGGTTCTAGATCCTTATGGCGGAGCCGAATTATTTCACCTACCTTTTGAGATACCGCAAGATGAGAATCCAGGCTACTATAATTTCACAATTTATGTTAAATTAGCTTCAACAGGCACCAAAGTGGAGACACTTGAATTATCAGTTAAGGTGGAATATTATGCAGACTTCACAATTAGTATGGTTTCAGATCAATCAACAGGTGATCCTGGAGCTACACACGAATTTGCAGTAACAATTGTTAACAACGCAAACGCGGCTGAAGAGGTAAGTTTTGCATTTGAAGATATTCCTTCTGATTGGACTTATTGTATACTTTATAATGGGAATTGCTTAAACACGTTAAATATTGCGAAAGGGGGGTCTTCTTCTTTTACTCTTGAGGTAACTACTCCAGATTATGAGCCCGCAAACGTAGCTGGTTCGTATTTCACAATGATTGCTAAGTCTTCACTTAACAATAATTTTGAAGTACATTACGATTTCAAAATAATGACTAATCCAACTTATGTGTTTTCAGTAGAAACTCCCTCAGATACTAAAACAGGTTCTTCAGGAGATACAATTCCTTTCCAATTGACAGTTAAAAATTTGGGTAATGACGTAGATTACATTAATTTACCATCGCCAATTTTACCCAACGGATGGATCGGTACATATACAGAATCATCATTTACACTACAACCGCTAGAATCCAAAACAATCTACCTTAATGTCAAAGTTCCAGTAAATGTTTTTGGTGGTAATAATATCATTACTTCAAAAGTATCTTCTGATCAGTCAGGACAAACAGACTCAATAACTCTTACTGTTTTTGTTGAAGAGAAGGCAGATATAGATGTCGAATTAAAAACTACAGCAGGAGACGTGACTGCGGGTACTCCAGGCAATTTCAAAGTTTTAATTACAAATAATGGTAATACTGTTGAAACAGTATCATTGGCAATGGAAGGAAAGAGATCATCGTGGTTTTTTCTACCTAAAGTGAAAATTTACCTGGAACCAGGAAGTTATGAAGAGATAATGATTGAAGTCCGCCCACCAGTTACACAAGCTGCTTCAGATACGGCCGGAACTTTGAATGTTACATTGAGCAGCGACTCATCGAAATCAGTAAAGTTAAGTTTACCGTTCTCAGTTCTTAAATCAGATTTGATAGACGATACAGTTGTAGAAGAAGAAGAAGAATCTCCTCTTCCATCACTCAGCTTAATAAGTTCAGTACTAATAGTTTCAATTCTCTCCTTTTTAAGAAAGAAGAAACTTTAGGAGTAAATTTAGTTTGAAATCTGTATATACAGATGATAGGGGGGATATAGATAGGGTAAAATCTATCCTGGAAGACTCAAAATATTATGATTTAGATGAAAAACTTCCTCAAATAGAAATTGATGTTTTAAGAGAAGCAAGTATCATTCAAACTCAGAAGAGAATTTTTGATTCTTTAACTTTAGATAAGCATTTAATTCAAGCTATTCATGCTCTAGACGATGCTCACAGTAGTCTCAATTTGATTTCAGAAAGAATCTGTACTTGGTATGCTCACACTAATGGAGAAGCTAGAGTTCCTATAGAGACAATAATTTCTAAAGATTCGTTGACATTTCCCATAGTGAATCTCAAAGAAACCTATATTCAAGTTCAAGAGTTAGTGGCCTCCCTATCCAGTTATATTGATGATGAGGCGCCAAAGATATTTCCATCAATGGCAGAGCTATTAGATTCACAACTGGCAGTTCGCTTGGTTTCGTTTGCAGGTTCTTTAGCTAAGCTTGCACGCATGCCTTCATCAACAATACAATTATTAGGAGCTGAAAAGGCGCTTTTCCGACACATGGCAGATGGTTCCTTGCCACCTAAGCACGGTATTTTGTACCAACATCCTTCGGTAAAAGGAACGCATCGAAAGAACAAAGGAAAAGTCTCTCGCTCACTAGCCTCTAAAGTAGCTATTGCGGCAAAGATCGATTTTTACAGAGGTAAGGATGAGTAGTAAGTTAAGTTTTGATTTTTCAACATTTCGAAACGGATTGTTAATGGGCATGGCAGATGCAGTACCAGGAGTAAGTGGGGGAACTATTGCGTTAATTTTAGGTATTTATAATAAATTGATATTCTCTTTATCGGAGTGTTTGAATTTTTTTAAGAACAGATTTCCCAAGGAATCAATTGGCAAGTTTTTATCATCATTTCAATTTCTTTTCACTCTTGGTTTAGGCATGCTATTCTCATACTTTGTAGTTACGAAAGTTTTGGTAGGTTCTGAGGAGCAAGAAGGCTTACTTCTCAGATCATCTACGGCTCCATTTATTTTCTCACTTTTCTTTGGTCTAGTATTATCTAGCGTCAAAGAGCCCTGGCAGAGAGTCAAGTTTCGTAACTTTTTCCGTTACACATTGTGCTTCTCAGCTTTTGCCTTAGTACTACTTTACACTACTTTCTCATTTGCTAGCGAAGGAGGAAATTATTTGT
Organism: Thermoplasmatota archaeon; assembly: GCA_036148495.1. Lineage (GTDB taxonomy): Archaea > Thermoplasmatota > Poseidoniia > MGIII > CG-Epi1 > CG-Epi1. The sequence continues at coordinate 17,140 of JAYYHK010000003.1, forward strand.
TGATAATTGGAGGGGCCCTCGCTCTTACAGCGATGCTCTTACCAGGAATTAGTGGTGCTCTTGTTCTTTTGACTCTTGGGCAATACACAGTGATTGCAAGTGCAGTTCATGATTCAGATTTTACAGTTATATTTTATTTTTTGTGCGGAGGTTTGCTAGGTCTGGTTACTTTTGTTCCATTAATGAATTACATGTTACTAAATTACAAGGAAGACGTGATGTCCGTTCTAACTGGCCTGATGCTTGGTTCTTTGGTAACACTTTGGCCTTGGAAAGAAAGTTATGATTCTAAAGGAGTTTCCCCTAATTTGGGATTAAATCAAATCTTAGAAGATTTTGAATTTATTCACATTTTAGGGACTATTTTTTCTGGATTTCTAGGTTTAATCTTATATTTATCTTTAAAAAGATTGGAAGAAGATGCTAAATAACCAAAACGAGAGCTTTTAAAAACCCTAGTTGTGAACATAATATATGCGAGTTCTAATTGCAGGGGCTGGTGAAGTCGGGTTTAGAGTAGGCCGTGACCTTGTTTATCGAGGTCACGAGGTCACTCTTGTGGATTCCAATCCTTCTTCGGTTAAAAGAGCTCAGACGCTCGATGCACAGGTTTTCGAAGGTAATGCCGCATCAGCTAAATTTCTGATGGAACAAGCGTCAATCAAAGATGCAGACTTATTTATCGGAGTTACTGGAAAAGACGTTGTCAATTTAATCGGTTGTTCTTTAGCTAAGAAGATGGGATGTAGTACCATAGCTAGATTGAATAATCCAGAAATAATAGATATGCCATCAGATTATGACCTTCAGCAATTGTTTGGTGTGGATGCTTTTGTTAGTCCAGATGAATTATCTATGCACAGAATATGGCAGATATTATCGAGGCCTGCACTAACTAGGCTGGATCATTTTTCAGTGGGTAGTCTTAGAATTCTGGAGATTAGGCTTAGTGATAGTTCTCCTTCAGTAGGCCGTCCACTATCAAATATCAAATTACCACCACATTGTCGTATTGCATTAATTGCCAGAGAGGAGGGAGTGACCATTCCATCCGAGCAAGATATTCTTATGCCCAGAGATAGAATATTAGTGCTTATCAGCGAGGATAGTGAACTAGAAGACCTTTCAGATTCGTTGGGAATTCCAAAAGAAATTACAAGTGAAAGAAATATTAAAAGGTTAATGATTGCCGGAACAAGTCGAATTGCATTGAATTTGGCTAGGCAGGTTCACGAGGATCCTAAGTACGAGGATATTGAAATTTATGTTACCGAACCGGATTCAGTCCTTGCTGAAAAGGCTAGTTCAGAACTTCCTGAAAGCGTAAGAGTCCTTGTAGGTTCTTCTACCGATCGCCATTTTCTTCGAGAGGAAGGTATACGTTATGAAGACTTGTTCGTGGCTGCTACAGACAGAGAAGATTGGAATGTTTTGAGTTGTTTATTAGCTAAAAAAGAAGGAGCTAAGCGAACAGTCGCTTTAGTGTATCAAACAGAATTGGAATATGTAATTCAAGATACAGGGATTGATACTTTGATTAATCCTAAGAGAGTTACTGTCAATGCTATTGTTAACCGAGCAACCTCTACAGATAAAATAGAAGGGATGGAAGAATTAGAAGGTGGAGAAGCTTCAGTAAGAGAGTTTTTGATTAAAAATAATAGTAAGAATATTGGAATACCTATTTCAAAATTAGGAGTACCAGAACAGACATTAATTGCAATGGTGAATAGACATGGAGAGGCATTATTTCCCGATGATGATTTCGTTCTTGCAGAGGAAGATCACGTTCTTGTATTTACTCTTAAAGGTAAGTTACCTGAAGTGGAGAATTTTTTCTTTTAGGATTCAATGCGCTTTAGCCTAATTCTAAGTTTGACAGGAACTTTGGTTGCTTTTTTCGGTTTATCTTTTTTAGTACCAATAATTACAGGTATAATACTTGGTGAAAACATATTTGATTTATTTTATATGTTCATTATTCCTATGTCTTTTTGTTTAATTTTTGGCTACATTTTTAGCTCTTACTTCCATATCGAAGAAGACATTAGAAATCGAGAGGCTTTTGCACTTGTTAGTATTGCTTGGATAATTATGGTGCTAGTTGGTGCTTTCCCGTACTATGCAGCTGAAAACTTTAGTTTAATGTCATACCAAATAGGCATTGCAGGAGCAATTTTTGAATCGATGTCAGGTTTAACTACAACAGGAGCAACAATCTTAGAAATTACTGATGATAACCAGATAATACATTCTAAACAATATTCTGAGGGTTATTTTGATGCCCCAAAATCTTTACTATTGTGGAGATCACAGACGCAATGGCTTGGAGGGATGGGAATTATTGTTTTAGCAACTATTGTTTTCTCAAGGTTATTTGGAGGGGGAATTCAGGTTTTGCAAGCTGAAATGCCAGGTACAGGAATCACGCGGCTTAAGCCACAAATGGCACAGACTGCACGCCTTCTATGGACATTATACTTTTTCTTAACTTTAACTGAAATATTATTATTATATCTTGCAGGCTTACCCCTTTACGATTCAATATGTAATTCTTTTTCTACAGTGTCTACAGGTGGGTTTTCACCTAAGATAGACTCAATTGGATCCTATGATAGTGCATATGTAGATATGATTGTAACTTTTTTTATGCTAGTTTCGGGTATTAATTTTGTGATTTTATATTATATTTTTAATCACATTAAAGATAATTCAAAATCTCTTCAGTCCCGTTTTAAAAATATTTATGTTTTAGTTAAAAATAATGAAGAATTAAAAGTGTATTTGTTTTTAATTTTGTCATGCTCAAGTCTAATTTTACTTAATTTGGTTTTAGAGCATAGTGAAGATAAAACTTTCAAATCGAATTTTAGCCATACTATTTTCCAAACCGTATCTTTACTAACGGGAACTGGATTTACTACTACAAATTATGCTCTTTGGCCTAAAATGTCTATATTTGTTCTCTTGTTAATTATGTTTATGGGTGGATGCGCAGGTTCCACGACAGGAGGACTGAAAACAGTAAGGATAATGCTGTTGTTTAAAGCATTAAAGAGAGAATTATTACTTGTGATTCACCCCAGAGCGATTATAAAATTAAGAATAGGTAAGAAAGTATTAGACGAGTCTCTTTTCAGAAACGTGGGTGTTTTCTTTTTCATATTTATTATAATTTTTCTCCTTGGTTCATTAGTTACTTTGTATCTAGAACCTTCTTTAACATTGATTGATGGTATATCTATTTCCCTTTCTTGTTTAGCAAATATAGGGCCAGGAGTAGGTGCAATAGGCCCATCAACAACTTACTATGGTTTTAGTGATCCTACTGTCTTAGTATTGTCAATATTAATGATGCTCGGACGTTTAGAAATAATTACAGTCTTACTTCTTTTCTTTCCGGATACATACAGGGACTGAGGTTAAGTTTCTTTACACTGTCCTTACTGATAATATATGCCAGATAAAGATTTAGCTTCAGAAATTCCCGATTTTGTAAAGAAATATGTTCCAGGGATAACAAGGGGTTTGTCATGGGCTAAGTACAGTGAAGAAAAGCAAAAAGGGACTGAAATAAAAGTCGATGCTTACAATGAATCTAAAGAAAAAGGTTTTCAGAAAGCAATTAGTGTTTCTTCAGATGAAGCTGAAAAAGTTTTCAAAGAAACTAAAGAAGCAATGTGGTCTGACGCACAACAACTTACGGAAAAGGCGAGAGAAATTGCAAATAAAGTGAATATTCAAGAAAGTAAAGAGGAAAGAGATAAAATCTTGGATTTAGCCAAAGAAGCTGCTCGTAATGCAGGTTTACAGGGAGCTATTGCCGCAGGTTGGGAAAAAGGCTGGAATGAAGGAATTGCGAGTAAATCTTAAATCAATCGTGACTGCATACTTTTTGTAAATATTTGTAGCTTTGTCATAGCTTCGATTAAATCAGATAAGAAGTGATCATGTTGTATTATTCTGAGAAGTTGCTCCTTATCCACCGCCAAATCGATGTACTTTGTTCTTCCATGCCTTCCCAAATTAACAATTTTTGCATTAATCAGACCTTGCATATCTAATTCGGAGATTATGTGACCAACTCTTCTCTGTGATAGTTCATCTAAATTGTAACTACTGCAAAGCCTGGCATAGGTACTATAAACTTCACCGGTTGTTTGTTGGCTGTTTTCTTTATTTCCTTGATTTAGGATAATACTGGCCAATGTTGCTTTGTGTTGAATTGGTAAAGTGATTACGATACTTTTTACTTGGTCTCGTTCCATTACATTCTGAGCCTTGCTAACGTGCTCTAATGTGACAATTTCTCTCTCCTCTCTCTCGGCCAATTCTGCGGCTATTCTTAGTAAGTCAATTGCTTTTCTAGCATCTCCATGTTCTTGTGCGGCTTTACTCGCACAATATGTTATTACATTAGGATCTACGGAGTTTTCTTTGAAGGCCATTTTTGCTCTTTGAATTAATATGTCTTCGATTTGAAGTGCATTATATGGAGAAAAAGTTAAAGATTCTTCACCCAGTCTTGATTTAACACGAGGATCTAGCCATGAAGTAAATTTAGCGTCATTTGAAATTCCAATTAAAGATATTTTAGAATTATCTAAGTCGGAATTCAGTCCGGTTAAATGGTAAAGGATTTCATCACCATTTTTAGAAACAAGAGTATCAATTTCATCTAAAATGACAATTGCTATACCTCCGTTTTCATCAGCTTTTTCCTTTAATGATGAATAGACTTTATCAATTCTCCATCCTGCATTAGGTATTTGCTTTTCCCATTCAGTTGAATAAGTTTTTCCGATATTTGTTAAAACTCCATAGGGTGTATTGGTTTGCTTACAATTAATGTAAGCAGTGTGTATTTTTACATTCTCATTTTTAGCCTTTTCTTTGAGCTGCTTGCATATGAATTTCGCAATTGCCGTTTTTCCGGTTCCAGTTTGCCCATAAACTAAAATATTTGATGGTCTTGATCCGTAAAATGCAGTTTTTAATATGTTCGCCACTTCATTAATTTTGTCAAAGCGGTGTGGAAATTCAGATGGCACGTATGATGTAGAAAGAGATTCACGGTTCTTAAAAATTCTTTCATCGTGAATAAGTTTATCGAAAACGTTGCGATTGCTAGAGTTTAGCTCCTCTTTCATATTAATTAGATTCACAATAAGTGGAACTTAGCATATAGCCAACTAGGTATAAACTTGCGGGAGGTATATTGTTTTTTTTTCATTTTTATACTCCTTTTTTCCGTTCTAACTTTATCAAAATATAATCATTTTAGATATACAAAAAGTGCTACCAAAAGGGTTTATTTGATATCCTAATTATATGAGCCTTGCCAGTTAAAGAAAAAGAAGTAATTGCTTGGCTTTCAGAGCGTAAATTGATGCCCTCTCCTGAATTAGTTAGTCATATATCTAACCATCCGGAAGGCTTAGGGTTACTTGAACGAACTGTTACATCATTAACAGAACCTAAGTTATTCTTAGGTATTTCAGATTTAGTAGAGGAGGAAAGTGCCGAAGCTCCAAAACCAATTAAAAGGAAAAAAGTAGCAGAGATTCCTCCTGTTATAATTGAAAGACAAATACAGAAAAGTATGTCCGATGGAAAGCTAGAGAGTTATGTCTCTCTGTTTAACGACAGATTCAAGAGTTTATCCAAATTAGTTCGTAGAGATCCTTCGATGAGAGATGCAATTCGAGACACGTCTAATTTAAGTCCTGATGAAGAAAATAAAATTATAGGTATGGTAGCCGATATTCAAACATTCAATAATGGTAGAACTCGTGTTACTCTTGAGGATAAAAATGGAAGAATCAATGTTATGCTTCAAGAATCGAGTGGCGAGAATCTTAATTTATTGATGGATGAAGTTATTGGAGTTTCGGGAAAGCTAAGTCGACAGGGAAATGTTTTATTCGTAAATTCACCAATTATAAGACCACATTTGGGAAGATACAGAGAAGTCTCACGTTCAGAGGAGCCCTATATTGCGTTATTTATTTCAGATGTTCATCTAGGAAGCGGTACTTTTCAGGATAATGAGTGGGATAAATTCATTTCTTGGTTAAATGGAGATGTCGATTACCACAAAGAGTGGATTCCTAGCCCAGGTTATTTGATTATTGCAGGTGACGCTGTAGATGGAATTGATTCTTACCCGGGCCAGGAAGCAGATCTTTCGATAACTGATGTTTGGGAACAATATGCAGAATTATCAAAGTCAGTTAACAGAATTCCTTTGGATATTCAAACGGTCATTATGCCTGGGAATCATGATGCTGTTAGGTTAATGGAGCCACAACTTCCACTCCCTGATAAAGTGGTTAAAAATTTTGGTGATAATCTGACTTTTACAGCTAATCCTGTACTTTTGGATCTAGCTGGTGTTAAGGCAATGTGTTATCATGGTAAATCCTTAGATGATCTTGTAAGTCTGAGAGATTTATCTTATGACAATCCAATGGGGATGATGAAAGAGCTGCTAAAGAGAAGGCATCTAGCTCCGATTTATGGTGCAAAAACCCCGTTAGCTCCTGAAAAACAAGATCATCTTTTGATACACGATGTGCCTGACATTTTTGTTACGGGTCATGTACACTCTTTCGGAATTGAAAAATACAATGGTGTTTTGATGATAAATCCAGGAACTTGGCAATCTCAAACAGATTATCAAAAAATGATGGGTTTTCAACCAGATCCTTGCAGAGCAGTTGCAGTTAATCTACAAACGTTTGAAACTCAAGTTCTAGATTTTAATTTTTAATGAACTGAGATTATAAATAAGAAGATATCTAGCACATAATCATGGCTAATGTATTGTTGACTGGTGCTGCAGGAGCAATTGGAATGGATTTAGCATTTAGCCTAAATCAGGCTAAAGTGAATACATATGCAACTGAAGCTGATGATGACAATTTCTCACTAGTTAACAAAAATTGTAAGTATTACAAAAAAGTGTTCAAGGTACCCAGAGCTGGTAGTGATAACTACATACACACAATTAATAAAATTATAAGTGATGAGAGCATAGACTTAGTAATACCTAATCCAGATTTTGAAGTAGGATTTATTAGTAAAATAAGAGATCAAATAAACTCACCACTTTTTTTACCTTCAGATGAGACGGTTCAGATTTTACTTTCTAAGTCCGAGACAGCAAAAAAAATTGGAGATTTTGCTCCTAAAACTTTCGACGTATATAGCGAAGACGATCTTAGTAAAGCAATTTCATCTGAGGAGGTAGTTTGGCTGAGACCAAAAACAGGTGCCGGTGGCAAGGGTTCTCTAGTAGTGTCAGATTCTAAATTTGGATGGATGTGGATTGAATATTGGAGAGAAAGAGGTTTTTCATCTACATGGATAGCTCAAGAATACCTAAGAGGAGGAAATTATAATGTTACTTTAATTTTCAACAGAAATTCAAAGCTTTGTGGCATGGGAATGCTAGAAAGATTAGGTTATATTCATGAGGCAATTTCTCCAACTGGAATTACTGGAGACGTTCGTTTAGCCAAGACAGTTAAATTAGATAAAATAGTAGATGTCGCTAAGAAAGCAGTAAATATGATTGATAGTAATCCAGTAGGTATTTTTTCAGTAGATTTGATGGGAGAAAAAGTTTCTGAAATAAATCCTCGATTCGCAGGACGCCCTAGACTTTACACCTTATCTGGAGCAAATTTCCCAGCTCATATAGTCGACATGGAGCTTAATGGAAATTCATCTTATTTGGAATCCAACGATGGCTATAAGCTAATTCGACAAGTTGATATTGAACCAGTTGCAATTAAGCTTGAAGAGTAGACGTATTTTTTACGTAACGATAAAGAGATTCAATTCTCTCCTCACATTTCTCCCAATTATGGGTTTTTTCAGCAAGTTTTCTTCCTCGATTTCCCAATCTTTGTCTTAATTCTTTATCATAAATTAACTTCATTAATGAAGCTTTGAGTCTATCCCATTTACCCCATTCAAATGTTAAACCAATTTCCTCATTATCCACAAATTGACCCATAAGTAGCTCTTTGCAAGTGATAATTGGAACGCCCGCAGACATAGCCTCAAATAATTTATTAGGGGCACTCATCCTATTGTTGTCGTTTTTTGGATCTAAAGCCATCAGTACTGCGTCAGATTCTATTGTTTGCAAAGGAACATTATCAGGATGAATAGAACCAATGTAATTTACATTTGTCATTTTGTCACAAACTTTTTTTAGTGTAGGAACCAAGGTACCAAATCCTCCTATGTCAAACTTGATGCCTTTCATTTTATTGATAGTAATTGCAGTTTCTAAAATCCCTCTAGAAGGATGTTTTTCTAATACTCCAATGTAAAGCAGACGAAATTTTCCATTGTCTTTCTTTTTTTCTATTCTGTTTATTGGGTATGCATCTAATCTTTTTGCGTTTCCTACTCTTGTTACTCTTGAATTCAAAAAATCACTTTGTGGTTTACTTAGAACTTTGAATGCCTCTTCCTCGTTGGCATTAAATGGTGCCTTAGCCCCAATTTCTAGCATATCTCTTAATCTAACGTAGCCTGCAGGTCCGGCAGCCATTATTCCTGAACAATAGTTTAGAAGATATGCCTCCAATTTATGTAAAATAGTTGCTCCTCTTTCAGAAATAGCTCCTTTTACCAATCCGGGATAATTCTCGTGGCAGTCATACACTAGGGGCATTTCGCCTATCTTAGACGTGAATACCCCACCAATTAAGGTGTCTAAATCATGATAGTGTAAGATTATATCTTTCTCTATCCGTTGAAATGCTAGTATTTGCCAAGTACTCCATCTCAAAAAACCAGGAAGTTTTCTAGCAAAATTTAACGGGTTGTTTAATGAGCACTTTTCTTGGTATTTCCATATGGTTCCCCAATCTGTAGTTACGGTTTCTTCTCCCTTAGCAGTTCGGTCCCATGCTAGAAGTATAACTCTGTGACCCATTTTTGATAAACTCTTTGCAGTATCAGCCACTACTGGTTCAGCAAAACCTCCCGTAGTTAGCCTTGTTCGAACCATAATTACTAGGGACACTCAGGTGTATTAACGGCTGCATAAATACATTCTCGGTCCATAGCAGAAGTTTTAAACCATAGTTTAGTGGAATATTTCCGTGCCGCTGTAGCTCAGTAGGTCAGAGCATCCGGCTGTTAACCGGACGGTCATCGGTTCGAATCCGATCAGCGGCGCCACGGGGCCCGTAGCTTAGTCTGGTGGAGCTCCCGGCTCATAACCGGGCGGTCGTCGGTTCAAATCCGGCCGGGCCCACCAATTAATTTTTTGAAGCGTTCATCCACATCTTCTA
>JAYYHK010000004.1:0-23314 GCA_036148495.1 Thermoplasmatota archaeon
TAGGAAAGCCGGAGGATTCTGATGTATCAATTGTTTTATGTGTTAAATTGTCTGAAAGAAGAATTATTACAGATGAATTAAGAGATAAAATAAAGCTTCAAATTCGAAAATCAACAACACCTCGCCATGTTCCGAGCTACATATTTCAAGTCTCAGATATACCGTACACAATAAGTGGAAAGAAAGTTGAAAAAGCAGTTTTACATTCAATATTAGGGAAAAAAGTTAAAAACAAAGATGCATTAATTAACCCTGAATCTTTAAAACAATATTCAAATTTACCCTTCTAAAACCTTTAAATGGAGCACTTCTACCAAAATATGAAATCTCAATTTGTGCTACTACTTTTTGTTACTTCAATTGTGGCAAATCATGTTGATTTAGAACCCCGTCATTCCAGTGAACTAGTAATTGAGATTGAAGATAATATTTGTGGCCCACATTCTTTTTCAAATAATGTCAAAGCAGCTTTTTTGAAAGAGATTAACAAAAATTATTTGACTTCGGAATTATACGAACTAAAGGATTGGATTATAATATTAGGAGATAATTATTGTAAAGACGACTTAGTCAAGTTATTTGATTTATCCAGTGTAGAGGATTATCATTCAATGAGATTTATAAATGGTGGTTGGCTTGTTAATTTTAACTCAGGAGAATTGGCATATTCAGTATTAAGTAGCTGGGAAAAAACAGGAAAATTATGGGGTTTTTATCCAGATATAAGTGAAAAGAACGTCTTGAGATACGAGCCTAACGATCCTTTTTATGTTTCAGGTGACCAATGGTATCTAGATAATTACGGCCAAAAGAGTGGCACATCAGGAATTGACATTAGTCCACAAAGTGCTTGGGATAACTATGACGGAAACGGTATTTACATCGGAATTATTGATGACGGATTAGACTACAATAATCCGGATTTATCGCCTAATTTTGTTAGCTCCTTCAGTTATGACTATTGTGATGATGATGCCGATGTTATGCCCTCAGATTCAAATAATGATACCGAGTTAGACTGGCATGGTACAGCGGTTGCAGGTATCGTTTCCGCTAAAAGCAATAATAGTGTTGGAATTTCAGGTATATCTTACAACTCAGAATTGGTAGGAATCAGGTTAATTGCAGATAAATGCAATTCTGAATTTTCATTGGATGAGTCAGAGGCATTAGCGCTAACTCATAGATTGGAAGATATTGATATTTATGTTAATAGTTGGGGCCCATCTGATGATGGTAATACTTTAGGAGATATTGGCCCACTTGCACTTTCAGCCCTTGAAAAAGGAGTTAGTGAGGGGCGTGATGGACTAGGATCAGTTTACGTGTGGGCAGCCGGAAATGGCCATCAGAACGGAGATAATTCGAACAAAGATGCTTATGCTAATAGTCGATACACCATTGCAGTTGGTGCAGTTAACTGGAAGGGAGAAAGAACAGAATATTCAGAGTCGGGTTCTAATGTTATGCTAGTGGCACCTTCACACAATAGCAGTGCTTGGGTTGATCCTGGAATATTCTCAACAGATGTATCTGGAACTGGAGGTCACAATACAACAGATTATTTAGATGACATGGGGGGAACATCTGCATCTACTCCTATGGTTGCTGGAGTAATAGCTCTAATGTTAGAAGCTAATTCCGATTTATCTTGGAGAGATATTCAGCATATTTTAGTTAGGACTTCGAAAAAGGTTGATAGCTCAGATGAAGGTTGGTTCAAGACCTATGAAGGTCGTGATTATAATCATAAATATGGTTACGGTTTAGTAGATGCTTCTAGCGCAGTTAATCTTGCTAAAGACTGGCAAAATTTAACTGTTGGGTCGAACTTAACAGAAGAGGTAAAGCTAAACACAGGAAATATTGCCGTTAACGAATTTATTAGTGATGAAAACGATTTAGGAGTAACATCAGAATACTTTGTTAAGGAAAGCATAGATATCGAAACTGTTGAAATTAGAGTTAATATTTCACACAGCTGGAGGGGAGATTTGAATTTATATCTTGAATCTCCGAACGGGATAATTTCTGAGCTCGTTAGGGAAAGTAATGATGGTAATGATCATTACAGAGAATGGACTTTTAGCTCAGTTGTTCATTGGGATGAAAATTCATTTGGAACTTGGAAATTAAAGGTAAATGACTCTGTTATTGGGGGCGATCAAGGAACCTGGGTAGACTGGAATATGACTTTCTACGGACATCCTTCCTCAGACTATGATGGCGATGGCCTTTCTGATTACGCTGAACCCATTCTTGGAGTTCAATGGAATAATCCTGACTGGGATAACGATGGATTGCTAGATGGAGAAGAGTATTATGGTTGGTTAGACTTGCAAGATAATTTTCATTATACAGATTTAAAGGATTTTGATTCAGACGACGACGATGTTAGCGACTGGTATGAGGGTAGAGAGGACAATATTACACGTTCAATTACAGATCCAAACAATAACGATACTGACGGAGACGGAATCTTAGATGGCTGTGAAATATATGGCTTAGACGATTGTTTTAATTATGTAACAAATCCATTGTCGACAGATACAGATGGCGACAGTATAAGTGATTACAACGAAATTTTCGGTGATTTGTTGGTGCCGCCAACCTACAGAAGTGATCCTACTAAATTAGATACTGACTCAGACGGTATGCCAGATCCCTATGAATTAGCCAATGGTTTACATCCAAAAATTAAAGTAGACGGTTCTCAGGATTCAGATTGTGACGGAGTTCAAGTCCAAATGCAAGGATTGGATTGCATTTTATTAAATGAGAATTCCAAGAGATTTACTAACTTACAAGAGTATCTAAGTGGCACAGATCCTAACAATAAAGACTCTGATTTAGATGGAATGCCTGACGGGTGGGAGTTTTACTCTGGATTGAATCCAATTGTTCATGACTCTCATTTAGATTTGGATAATGACACAATTTCTAATATGCATGAATATGATAACTTTTTAATTGATAGTGTAATTTTTTCACCGACAAACCCTGATCTCCGAGCTTACTGGAGATTTGATTCTTTTGACACTGTATTTGCAGTTGATTCTACATTAAATTCTAATTTCGCATTTATGACTAATGGGCCAATTAAGGGCCCTGCAAAGTTTACTAATGGAGTATATTGTGACGGAGAGTCTTCTTACCTAAGCATTGATTCTATCAAGAATACTAAGTTTACTGAATATACTGTTCATTCATGGGTAAAGTTAACTAACTACACCAATTTTGGCACTATCTTCGGCACAGCCACTGATGGAAGAACTTGGCTTGGTATTGACTCCGAAGGTTACATTCAATTTAGAGTTTTTGCTGGAAATAAACTTTATTCAACACCACTAGAAAATGATACTAAGGCTGCTCTGGATGTGTGGTATCATGTGGCAGCAACTTACAGTGAAACAGAAAATTCGTTACGTCTTTATGTAAATGGAACTTTAGCAGCTAATACTACAATTTCGTCTTCACACTCAATAAAGACTACAGGTTCTAAAAATTATATTTGCCGAGGTCAAAATGGAGATTATCTTAACGGAACTGTAGATAATGTTGCAGTATGGGAAAGGTCTTTCTCAGAGGACGAAATTCGATATTTTTATGAGAGACCTCTGGGAATAGGCAACTATTTTAGCTTTAGAGTCGATGATGGAATAAGGTACACCAATGCAAATTATGTAGATACGGACGGAGATGGCCTTTCAGATCGAGAAGAATTTTATTTCGGAATAGATGGATATCTTACAGATCCAACCAATATTGATACAGACGGAGACGGATTAAATGACTATTTGGAATGGTCAGTTTACGGTACAGACCCAACAACTAACGATACAGACTCAGATAATTTCACAGATGATATTGATATCTTTCCTTTTGATTCGACAGAGTGGATAGACACGGATGGAGATGGTGTAGGAGACAACTTAGATTATTTTCCTTTTGATTTTAATGAGAGTCAAGATTCTGATTTAGATGGATTAGGAAATAAACTTGAAATTGTGATGCAAACGGATCCCTTCTCGAATGATACTGATGGCGATGGTAGTATTGATTCAATAGATAAATTCCCTTTAAACAGTTCAGAATTTTTAGATTCTGACGGAGATGGTTACGGTGATAATTCAGATAAATGCCCTAATAACAAAAATGACCATTTAGATTCAGATAACGATGGATATTGTGATAATTCAGATGCATTTCCATTGAATCCAAACGAGTATTTAGATTCCGATAATGATGGTTATGGAGATAATTCAGACAAATATCCAAATGATCCTTCAAAGTATTCAGATCCAGTTCAGAATATAGAAAATACAGATCCGCTAGGTGAAGGTACTTTAGATATGGCATTGCCTTTTATTGTTTTAATTGGAACTCTTTACTTTATATTTAAATTTTTCAGAAAATAATCTATAATTTCTCTTCAACTCTATCCGTGATAATTTTTAATTTTTTATCACATTCTGATAATAATTTATTTAATTTAGTCTTAGTATGATTGATATAATCATCATCATTTATGCTATTCAAATTTATCTTTACATTATAGGCTGCAGCTTTTGCCCCAGCTATACACATGTGTGCTCCAGATCCAACATCACTTGCCATACTGTCATCCATTAATTTTGAAATATAATCACAAACATTCAAAGCTTTGCAACAGTATTCTAGAATTTCAAGGGGAACTTCAGTGGCAGCTTTGTATCCCTCTTGCATTTTTTCATTACGAGTTTCTTTTTCCGAATCGGTATCGTTTGGCATTCTCATTGCCTTGATTACTTTGTCAAAGGCATTCGAATCTCCGTCGATTGCATTTACTAAGAATTGTTTAATTTCTTGCCCTTCCTCTGCGATACGGTTCAATTCTTCAGATTTGTTTTCGAATCCTTTCATAGAAATACATAAATTTGCCACCATAGTTCCGAGAGCAACGCCAAGTGAGCCTGAAGCTGCAGCAACTGATCCTCCTCCTGGAGAAGAAGAATCTCGTGATACTTCATCCACAAAATCATAAGTAAATCGATTTGCTAATTCCCCTTCACAGTTAGGCATCCCTAGAATTTTTTCAGAGTGATTGAAATCACTAACATCTGATAGCCCTAGGCTCTGAATAGCTACTTTTACTATATCTAGTGGCGGTATTCCAGATGATTTCCCCATTTTTCTAAGATAATATTTACCGGCTTCTTCTATGGCTTGGTACGGAATTAGTCCAACAACTTCAGAACCTGTAACCTTTAGTCCTCTTTTCTCAGCCTCCTCACATGCAGCTTCATATATCTTATGAATTGAACTAATTTTATAATTGGTTAAATTCATACTTATTTGAGCTCTATTGTATTCAGGTATGACCCATCCTAACCCCTTAACATGTTTAAATTTTCCGTCTTTGTATACTGGTTTACCGATTAGATTTTCTGGATCTAATCCCAAAGATTTGTACCTTTCCCTAAAGTCTCTGCCAGTGTCCTGATAATGTTTTTCTATCTCTTCAAGGCTCTTAGCTATGAAATTTGAATTTCCATCGGGGTAATAATTTTCTCCGAAATTTACTACATCGCCTTTATAGTAAAAATTATCTTTTTGATTAACACGTTTCCATCTTCCTCTTTCGCGAAGTTCGTAAGCTATTTCGTTAGCATATGTTCGATCAGTTGTGTTTAGATTAATGTTATAAGCTATCAAAAATTCTCTAGCACCTATGGCAGTAGCACCATTTTTCACATTTAGTTTACTTGGCCCATAATCAGGTTTCCAATTTTTGTCTTTGAATTTCTCTGTTAAACCTTCGTATTCCCCACTCCTTACATTAGCTAAATTTTGTCGTTCTTTTTTTGTGGCCGAAGATTCGTATAAATAAACTGGAATGTTAAGTTTATTTCCAACAAGCTCGCCTAGTTCTTTTGATATATTCACACATTCCTCCATTGTTGTATTTGATACTGGAATGAAAGGACAAACATCTGTAGAACCCATTCTTGGATGAGCGCCAGTGTGTTGGCTCATGTCAATCAGTTCTGCAGCTTTTCTTATTCCTTTGAAAGCAGCGTTCGCAGCGTGTTTACTTTCAACAATGAATGTGACAACAGTACGATTTGTGTCGGCCCCCATGTCAACATCTAAAATTTCAACAGTATCTACTGTTTTAATTTCTGAACATATATTATCTATTACTGCTTTATCTTTACCTTCAGAAAAATTTGGCACGCACTCTACAATCTTAGCTTTAGTCATTTTAATAACTATCAAGTCTTTCGATAATAAAATTTTTGTCCATTGTTGCTAGGAAAAAGCCCAACCGCGGCCCTCTATCTTTGCCAAGAATTGCATTGTAAACAACCTTGAAGAATCTTTTGGCAGGTATCTCACTTTCCTCTTGTAGTTCATAGAAAGAATTGTGGATCATTTCAGGAGTCCACTTAATTTCTTTGAATTTAGCACTTAAAAGCTTTGTACACTTTATCTCAGTATCATCAAAGCCAATCTCGGGCTTCCGCTTCTGTATTTCAAAGACGACGCTTTCGGGCGCGTAATTTTTAATCCATTCTTTTATGCAATCTACTCTTCTAATCAGCTTACCTTTATCGATTTCATTAGCTTCTCCAGTTCTCTTAAGTGCTTCAATAATTTCATTTATACTGTTTTTCGACTGTGACAATGTAACAAGATGCTTGTAAGGTAAAAGATTAGGTTTTTCAGTAGCTAATTTGCTGATTTGGCTCAACTCAAATGCTCTTTTTTCATTTTCTTCCATTTTACCATCATGGTAATCCTGCTCAGCTTGGTCATATCTATCAACTAAATTCAATAATCCTAACCCTGGATCAAAATCAATATGTCTGTTTGGCTGGGGCTTCATTACAATCCATCTGATGACTTCCGGAGGAGCCATTGTTAGCATATCCTCTGCTGAGATTGCTAATCCGGTTGAAGAGTGCATTACCCCTTTGCCTTTAAGATGAATCCACTCATATACTAAATCAAGGGGGGTTTTAGATTTTAAGATTTTTTCGGTAAGTTGCTTACCTGTATCATAACTTCCGCCTCTTGTTGCGTGGTCTTTTCCAAATGCTTCAAATGTAACATTTAATATTTTCCATTTTGCAGGCCAATCCAATCTCCAAGGGAGTTTTCCTTCTCCTTTCGACATATCATTGGTTATTTTTTCTTTATTTTTGTTTAAAAACGTGACATTAGGCCAATCAAGATTCACTACTTCACCGTCTGTCAGAGTACCATCACTGTCAAGGAAAGTCCACGGAAACCATTTTTTTGGCAATTGTCTACCAGAGACTTTTTCTAAAATGTTCCTAGTTTCATTTCTATTTTCAACAAAATATTTTGTACATTCTGTAAATTTTCCTTGCTTGTATGAATTGTAGTTTTCAACAACTTCTGGAAAAACACCTACTGACTCTAAAGACTTAAAAAAAGGTTTGAGAAAGTGTTGATCATACGTCCCATTCCCATCAGGCGCAGGTATCTCTGCTAATGGCATGCCTACATATTTTTCATAGATATTTGAATCTAAAAAGGGATAAACTTTGCGTAAAGGATCTGCGTTATCCGCAATGTAAATTAGTTTGGCATTTCCTCCTTTGTCATTAACTGCCCTTGCAACTGCGTCAGCTGTTAGTATTTCCCTCATACTGCCAAGGTGAATCGGTCCAGAAGGTGTTATTCCTGAGGAAATAACATGTTCATTACTATCTTCTAATAATTTCTCGGCAACTACGTCAGCCCAGTGCATTAGTCTATTCTCTTACTGGCCTTGCGCGAATAAGTGCTCTTAATGGAATATCATTTATTTCGTCTTCAGCTCTTTTGTTAATTAGCACCATAACCAATACTGGGTCTCCCCCTTCTTTCTTAACATAATCTATTGCTTCCTCTGCAGTTCCTCCTGAGCTTACTACGTCATCTACGATAACAACATGCTTATCTTTAAGACCCGCGTAATTTGAGGCTAAATTTGTTTCATTCCCTACACCTCTACTTAGCCTTATCATACCGAAATCTAATCCTAAAATATCAGATATAATTGTAGCTAATGGTACTCCATTATTGGTTAACCCTGCAACCATGTCTAAACCAAACTGTCTATTTTCTTTTTCCTCAAGTATTACGTCAGACATTACTTCTGCAATCGCCTGTATTCTCGTTCCCGAAACTCCTATGGTCCTCCACCCAACTTTAACGTCTGCAGGAATGGATTCAGCAAAGTTATCCGATGCCTGTTTAGCCAGTAACCACTCAACCGTTGCTTGAGATAAATGCATCTCTTGGCAAATTTCTCTAGTCGAGTGTCCCTTACTCTTTAATTCTTTAGCTTTAATTAACATCTTCTCCACAGACATAAAATTACCTCTATTCTTTTGTATATAAGATTTCCTACATATTAAAAATATTAAATCTTAAATACAATACTCTTGTGCAATCGAATACACATGGCACTGTGGCAAGGAAAATCTAAAAGAAAAGCTACTGGAGGAAGACTCTCCCCTCATAGCAGTAAGAAAAGATCAGAAATAGGTCGTGAGCTGCAACAAGCTAAAGTTGGTAATTTTACCAAAAAAGTTGCTAGAGCAAGAGGCGGAGGTAGAAAAGACAGACTTCTGAAGAGTGAATCAGTTTCTCTAACAGATCCTAAATCAGGTAAAACTGCGGTTTCTAAAATACTTGAAGTAGTAGAAAACACCGCGAATCCGAATTATGTGAGGCAGAACATAATCACTAAAGGATCTATAATTTCCACTGAAAAAGGAAATGCTAAAGTAACATCAAGACCTGGACAACACGGAATGGTCAACGCAGTTCTGATGAACGATTGATGACTTCAAAAAAGCCTATTGTAATTTTTCCAGAATATTTTGATGCAAGGTTAAAAAGATCTGAGGGTCGTAAAGTTCCAGTCTCTGAAGCAGTTAAATCTCCAAATATTGAGGAATTGTCCATTATTTTGACTAAATTAGATTATGATTTTACGATTAGCAAAGGCCGTTATCCAGGAAATTGGTCCAATTCACATGGATGCTTGAAAGCTGAGGCGCAATTAAGTAAAACTCAGCTGCTTCATAAATTAGGCGCTGAGCTTAAAGAACTAAGAAAAACTAATTAATTACCAAGGTTCGTTTTTTACACCAATGTTATAACCAATAATATTCACTCCTCTGTGTAGAAATGGTGTGAGAATTAGTACTGTAAAAAGAGGTGCCCACCCATCTAAAATCCATGAGAGGAGCCAATCGCGCTGAAATATAATACATAGTAATAGTGACATAAATATGAAATCGTACATGTCAAGAATTGCAAACTTATCACCTCTTAGGAGGTTCTGTCTTCTTTTGTAGAAAGAAGCAGCCATATCACCAAACAGAGCACCAAATGACAAAAGGAAAAATACCATAACGGGATTCTCACTCCACAAACTTTGCACATGTTCCTCACCAGTTAAGCGCTCTAAAGCCATTCTTCCATCTCCAGAATCTAAGATTATTCCAAACATAATTCCCCCTAGAGTGCCGCCCAATAGACCACTCCATGTTTTCCCATCTCCTAAAATTCGGTTTCCATCAGACAACGCTCTCCCTTGATCAATAGGATATTTACCTCCCGTCAAGACAGCCACACTATTGGCAATGTATGCAGGTCCCATTATCCATAGTACGGTGATAATTGCATTAAGTAAAGACAATTCTTCTAAATTCACTATTTTCCGCCAAGTTCATTTTTTAAATTCTCAATTACTTTAACAGGTGTTGGATCTACTCTGTTGAGTAGTGCAAGTTGAACTGAGATCAAATCTCCAATGTATATAGTTTCAAGCATTTTTGAAAGGTGATTTTTACATTTTGCAAATATTTCTACAATTCTTACATTTTTCCAAGCTGTATTCTTGAGAGCTTCAAATCGATTTTTTATTTCATCTTCCTCATCCATTTTTCTGATAAGGACAGGTACCATATTTGGGTTTGAATTTGTCCACCCTACTATTTCATTGTGGTTCATTTCAGGTACCACATGATGGAATGCCAATTGTTTTGCATTTTCCTGAATTTGGCATCTCCATCTGTAACCAACTGGTTCGAGCGAAGATTCAGTGTAAATGCATGGAATTTTACCCGACAATTTAGTAGCTATATCCTCTATTTGCTTTATCTGATAATCTTGTTCTGACACTTCTTTGATCATATCTTCTAGATTTGGATAATTCAGTTTGCACAATATTGGTTTCAGAAGAAGAGGCAGAGCAGCTCTCGGCTGATGTCCACTTTCAACAATAGTTTTGTCCCAATTGTGTTTGTCTGCTAAATCACCTAATTCCCCTCCAGTAGTTATAATTTCAATTTGACATCCCATTTCATTGGCTTTTTTAGCAGCTGAAAGAGTTTCAGCAGTATTTCCGGAATAAGATACGCAAATTACATTATCATTAGATGTCATCCACTCGGGTATTCCGTAGTTGTTCCAAGCAAAGATTTCTCCAAAACTTACACAATTCGCTAAAGTTTCCATTATCCTTCCTCCAATACCAGAACCCCCCATTCCGCAGATTAGCACTTTATTAGAGTAGGAATTTCTGTCTATGTTTATTTTCTTCTCAAGCATAGCAAGAAAATTATGCGTATCTTCTACAATATTTACGCTCATTAAAGTGCAATAACAATCTCTATTAAAGTATAAATCTTGTTTAATTTAGTACAAGAAGGCTTTTATTACCCACTATTATAGTATAGTGTTCATACAGAGCCTAGAGGTAAAAAATGACGAATAAAATATCACCAAAAATTGATATGCGAAGTGTAATTGTAGTATTATCGATTGTAGCTATGTTAGTAGTCTCATTCGGTTTTAAAAGCGCAGACGCAGCAGCCTCTCCAATAAGCTTGTCTTCAGATATATCATCTGCAGATATAATGGAGGGCGAAGACGTCTATGCAACTTTAACGATTACTAATAGTGATACTACTTTCAGGGTGCAGGAAGTTAAACTTAATGCAATTTTCCCAAGTGGAGTTGCATGGAACACGGAGTTCCTATATACAGATACTAATCCAATCGAGGATAATCTGATAACTATAGGAAAGAATGATGACGCTTTGACCGTCTTACTGCGCATTGAGTGTGTAGGAGCTTGTTCAGCAGGAGATACTAACCAGGTTCAAGTTTATGGACAATCAGATCCGAGATGGTACCCAGGTGGCATTGGACCTAAATGTGGAAGTACAGATTGTTTAACAGATACAACTCCACCATCCTCATCTTCCAACGTAACAAATACTGTGACTATTTCTCTAACAGCAAGAACTGGGGGTGCTCACACGGTAGAATGTGATTCAGCTTCAAATTCAGGTAGCAACGAAATGTTCCATGGGATAACTTACCAATGGGGTTATGATTTGACAAACACAGGCTGGAATGATGATACTTACACATTTACAACTTCAGTCAACAACGGAGACATAACTGACTGGACATTTGATGCTGGTCTCAGCAATAAAGTTCTGACAGGACAAAGTGATACTTCTTCTACAGCAGTGCACTCTGCTGAAGCTAGTATGGAAATCAAGCCGTCAGACTCAGCTAGACCTGGAGTCTACAAATTAGGTCTTCAAGTAACAGGTACATCCTCAGGTATTGTAGAAGGTTGTGAGTTTAACGTCGTAATTAAGCAGCCAGACCTAGAAGTTAAAGACACTGACATTTCTTTCAGTCACTCAAGTGCTTGGATTAATTCAAGAGGAGATTCACAGAGAGTTACTATAACTGCCATGGTAAGAAATAATGGTGGAATAGTAGATACAGAAGGCGTTAAAGTCGAAAATATAGAGGTTATATTCCTTGTCGACGGATCTCAGCTAGGCACAGTTGTAACAATCGATTCATTGGCCTACGGTGAAGAAAAGCCCGTATCAGTTACTTGGAACCCAGGAAGAGCTCATGACAGTAATGAAGTGGGTATTCCTATCAAGGTATCTGTAGATCCTAGCTTTGACATCCAAGAAAGTGATGCAGACAATAATATTGCCAGTACACATTTCAAGGTAGTCAAGACCAAAGCAAGTAATCCTTCGTTCTACATGAGCTTTTTGTCACTAGTCGGTGCAGTTGGTGCTGCAGTCTTGATGTCAGCTTACTACAGAAATAAAGACGAAGAATAATCTAGTCTTAATTGTTAATGAAAAAAGCCCTTACAGGTCCCGACATCGGTCAGCTAGTCTTGGGGTGGCAATCTCTTATCGGCTCTCGAGTAGACCAATTTGGTAGGCCAGATTTAAATACAGTAATCCTCAAACTGCGTTTAAGGGAGAGAGGGACTGTCAGGTTATTGGTAGATTTATCTGGTTGGGCATATATTACTACTAGATCATTAAGTACAGAATCAAATCAAGGTGTCTTTGTCCAAAAAGTTCGTAAACTAATAAAAAAATCTAGAATAGAATCAATCGAACAAGTTAACGGAGATAGAATTTTATCCATTTCATTTGTTAGGAAACACGAAAAGATTTCTCTAATTTTTGAAATGTTTCATAAAGGTAACATAATCTTGTGTTCAAATGATAAAATATTAGCTGTTATGAGGAAACAAAAATTCAGGCACAGAACTCTTGAAGCTGGTTTGCCATATCAGCCACCACCTAGTATAGATCCTTTTACTGTCGACTTTGGTTTGTTTGACGAGAAATTGAAAAAATCCCAGAGAGGTTTAGGTGCAGCACTAACTATAGATTGTAACGTAGGAGGGGATATTTCCTCGTTGATTTGTAATAAACTAAAATTGGACAGAGAAAGAGGTACTTCTGATGTTAACTCTGAACAGATATTTGCCGAATTGAAACAAATTCTTAGTGGACTAATCGAACCCACTATTTTCTTAGATGATAAGGGGGAAAACTTCACCGTGTCAATTTTTGATTTGGGTATGGATTCAGGCCAGACATTTTCAACATTTGACGAGGCTGTAGAAACCTATGTCAACAGTATTGTAGTCGTTAAAAAAGAGGTTAAGAGTTCGGATCAACTACGCGTAGAGCATCAAATTAAAGCTATTAAAAAATATAATTCCAAATCTAAAATTTACAGGGCTAAGGGAAATATCATTTTTTCTAAGCTGAGTGAGATAAGAGACATGATTGACTTTGAAAATGATGAAGATGAAGTGATAATTAAGTTGGAAGATATGGAAATTTTGATTGACAAGCACAAGTCATTAGAGGCTAATGCATCATCTTATTTTGATAAGTCTAAGGAGATGGATAGAAAGGCTGAAAGAACAAGGGAAGTTATTTCTTCAAAACCAGTTACAAAACCCAAAGAGAAAATAATTAAGAATGAAAATATTGAATGGTTTGAGCGTTTCAGATGGTTTATTACTTCGGATGGAGAGGTTGCAGTTGCAGGTAAGGATGCAAGAACAAATGAGCAAGTTGTCAAGAAATATCTAAAGGCTAATGATAGATATGCTCATGCAGATATTCATGGAGCACCTAGTGTCGTTGTCAAAAATATAAATGGTACTCAACCATCTGAAAAATCTATGCTTGAAGCTTGCACTTTTAGTTTGTCATATAGTAAAGCTTGGGGTGCACGAGTTTCAGCAGGGCACTCATATTGGGTAGATAATGACAAAGTTTCTAAGACACCAAATACTGGAGAATTTCTTGCTAAAGGGGCTTTTGTTATTCGCGGAAAGAGGAATTGGAATCGTAATCTTGAACTAAACGTTGCTGTCGGTCTTATTACTTATGAGGGCAAACCAAAATTTATGGCTGGGCCAATAAGTGCAGTGGAAAAACATTGTGACAAATACGTAATATTTAGACCTGGCTTTTCAGAAAGAAAAGTTGTTATCCGTAAGCTTTCAGGGGCTTTTAGTGCTGAATCTACGGACATTGAAAAATTACTACCAAACGGTGGATTTGATCTAGTTAGAGTAAAAGGTATAGAGTTAAAGTTGTAGAACCTGGTGCGGGGGGTGGGATTTGAACCCACGCACCACTAAGGACTAGGCCCTCAACCTAGCGCAATTGGCCTGGCTATGCGACCCCCGCGCTTATGCGGCAGCGTCAATACTGGTCATAAATTCTTTACAATGTGAGTCTAAAGATTTTAGAGCTTGCTCAAGAGCTAATTTAGCTTCCATTGCACCAGTCGTTTCAAATTCTAAAATAAAATGTGTTTTATTACGTGTGACAGTCATTGCATTCTTTGCATCTTCGTCATTCCATAAGGATTCTAACTTCTTGATAGCTTCATGAGCTTTAACTGGGTCATCAATTACGTGATTTTTACCTTTCTTTTTGAAATGCTCTTTACCGACGGTGTCAATAACGGTTTTACTGCCTTTTCCGGATGATACGGTTAATGTTGGAGCTTGATAAAATCTAGGAGCTACAACAGTTTGCCACTTTGCATGTTGCTTTGCAGTTCCCATTTTTGCTTTTGCATAAACGAGAATAGCTTGACCTTCAGCCAATTTGACAATAGGAACACTTGTTTCAGGAATAACTAAAGCTGCATCTCCATTTACAGGTTCTAAATCCCCAGAATAAACAGTACAAGGGCCTTGTTTGTGCAGTGAATACATAATATCAGGTTGCTTTGAGTCATCACCAATACTTTCACCAAAAGCCTCTATAGTTTCTTCATCGGTAGGTATAGGTAACATTCCAATACGGTGTGCTACAATTTCATTAAACATTGCACTAATAGATTCGTATTCCTTTTCTTCGCCGCTTTCTTCATCGACATACGCACCCAGTGAACCCATGTGAAAATCGACTTCGTGAATTGCAAGGCAAGGAACCATTGAGACTAGTGATCTTCTAATTGAATTTACAAAAGAGTAATTTACATCTTTAAATTCAATCTGCGCAAAGAATTGCTCGTTCTTTCTAAATTTAACTTTCATTAAACTCTCCTACCTCTTCGGCCACCTTTAGCTCTTCCTCCATCATGGGGAATTGGTGTAACATCATCGATACGAGAAATTGTTATTCCAGCCCTAGCTAAGGTTCTAATTGCTGCTTGTGCTCCAGGACCTGGAGTACCTCCTCTCTTACCGCCAGCTCCTCTCAATTTTACGTGTACTTCCTTGATTCCTCTTTCTTCAAGAGCTTCGGCAACTTGACCAGCTGCTAGCATTGCCGCATGAGGTCTAGATTCTTCTCTTTGAGATCTAACTACCATTCCACCAGAGCATTTTGCTATTGTTTCAGCTCCGGTTGAATCAGTAGCAGTGATAATTATGTTGTTATGAGATGCAAAAATATGCGCAACTGCCCACTTCTCCATTAGTTAGCCTCCTTTTCTTCATCTTCTGAGACATTTTTTTCTTCCACTGTTTCAGCTTTAGGTTCTTCATGAGGGACTTCTTCGTTTTCAGCTTCAATAATTTCTTCATCTTCATATGTTGCCTTAGCACCAGGTCTTACTGGATGTAAATCACTGTTCAATGCGGATGAGGGTGAATAAGTAATATTTTTTTCTTGATTTTTTGTCACTAGCATTCCAGGCACTCTGTTGACTGCCCCTTCTACTGAAATATGACCATGGATAATAAGTTGCCTTGACTGTTTCACTGTTGATGCTAATCCTTGAAGGTAAACTTGAGTTTGTAATCTTCGGTCCAAAATATTTTCAGGAGACATTCTCAGAATGTCTTCCAGAGCAGCACCTTGTTCCAACATTCCCAGTCTATTTAGCTTACCTAGGAGAAGTTCTTTTTCCTTTTGGGCTTGCTGATCATTTGCTTTGGCAGTCAGTTTTCTAGCTTGACGTCTCATTTCACGCACTTTTGTGTCTGCTTTCCATATTTCTTTCTTAGACTTAAGTCCGTATTGATGAGTGAGGGTCCTCTCTTGTTCTATACGAGTTTTTTGCCAAGGGTGTGAAGGAGTGTTATAGTGCTTACTAGGAAATTTAGGATCGCCCATTATTATGCACCCTTCCTCTTACTTACACCTAAAGCCAGACCACGACGGCCGTTGGAGTAGGTTCGCTGTCCCCTTACTTTATGACCGGAAGCATGTCTTACACCTTTGTATGATTTTATCTTTTTCATTCGATTTATATCATCTTCATGAAGCATTTTTAAATCAATACTCACAGGATGTATGTCCTTACCAGTATCGTAATCTTTCTGACGATTTAGTAGCCAGTTAGGAACAAAATCGTTTACATTTTCAATAGCATTTTCGATATTTTCAATATCTTTGTCTGTTAGTTCCCCAGCAAGTTTTTCACTGTCTAGTTTTAGTTTTTGAATTATAGCGTTACTAATTCTTGAACCAATACCTCTGATTGAGGTTAGAGCATAACCTAGCCTTTGCTCTCCTGAAACGTCTGAGTTTGCTATGCGAATTATATACTTGAAATCTGGGTCTTCGGACACGTATTACCTCTTGGAATAAATTCTCAAGGCTGCGTCAGCCGGGCGGTCTATTTATATTCTTTTCCTCATAGTCCTCGAATATTTCCAAGGTTAATTATTAATAAGGCTAAAAATAAGTATGGAATAATGAAGAAGATATCATTACTTTTGATTATTTTGCTTTTTGCAGCAGCAGCCTCTGGAGGTTATGGTTACTATACATTTGTGCTCAATGAGGATGACAACGAAGATAGTAATGAACCCGTAGCTTCGAGCGGTAATGCACCAGTTGCCAAAATAACACCTTCTAATCCAAAAATCCAGATAAATGAAACGATCTCTTTTTCAGCTTCAGGTTCATCCGATGAGGATGGTGATGATTTAACCTATTTCTGGAGCTTCGAAGGTGATTCTAAAGAATATGAGGGGGAAAATATTGATCGTAACTTCCCAGATAAGGGAGAATATAATGTGGTTTTGACTGTTACAGATTCTTCTGGATTATCTGATGATACAGAGACTACTGTTTTAGTAGTTGAAGATTATCACGATGAGCAAAGTGGGAATGTAAACGATGGTGATGGCGATTCTGTAGCAAATATCGAAATACCTGTCGAGAAAGGCTTCTTGACTTTTGAAATTGATTACACTTTAGAAGATCAAAATCTTCCGTTTCAGGGTGAATCAGAAGTGACACTTAGATTAACCGATGCGGACGGAGTAATAGTTCAAGAGGATACGGACGTTAACGATGATGGAGACGGTATTTGGTCATACTCTACAGATGATTTAAGCTCCACAGGAGATTATATTTTTACAATTGAAATTGAGAATGGAAACATGAATTACGATATAATTATTGATGTAACTTATTAATTTTTTTCTAAAACCATAACGTATCTAGTTAAGGACTTATGTATATACCACTCAAATTTTTTCAATAATGTAAGATTTTGATTTCTAATTAATTCAGGATTAGAAACTGCAATCACTAGCCTTTGTTTCTTTAGCATTGATTTTTGGAATTCACCCAGACACCTATTCATCAAGTCACTAATATTCTCACCTCCACTCGTAGAAGCTATGCCATAAGGTGGGTCACAAACGATAGAGTCAAAATTAAAACTATTTATCTTGTCAAAATCCGAGTTCTTTAGTTGACCCTTAAATCCATAGTGTTTTAGATTTCCTTTTGTATATTCAATCATCTTTTCTTTGAGATCTATTCCTATAATTTTGAGCCCCATATCAGCACCTTCAATCAATATTCCTCCAGTTCCGCAAAAAGGATCTATAACGGTTTCATTTTTATCACAATTTGACAAATTAACCATTGCCCTCGCTATCCTCGGATGTATGCTTATCGGAGAAAAATATGGACGGTTACTTATATGATGTTCAAGACACTTTTTGTATCCCGTTTCCCAACTATTTTGATTAAGTGAAATGTAAAATAAGTCATTTCTGTAAAAAAGTACTTTGACTTCAGGTTTGTCAAGGTCTATTTTATTTTTTGAAGAAATTTTTTCACCAATCATTACTGTAGACTTTTTATCCACATTCTTGCTATTAATTTGTCTAATAGCAAATCTTTTGGTACCAATATCAATTTCGTTTAAATCTTCTAGTATGTCTTCTAGACTTTCTTTATCTGAGGTAAAAATTATATGCGAAATCCGACGTGTCATGGCCAATCTAGAAATTATTTCACTTTCAACTAATTTTGAGGTTGATAAAATAATAATTTTACCATGATCAATTTCAATTCTTGGTTTATAATTTTTAAATTTTAATAGCTCAAGAGCTTCATATTTACCTAATTCAGTATTTTCACCACCTAATTCTAATAAATATTTTTCTCTCATTCATGGCTATAAAAGTTGTTTTATAATGTTGTATCTAGAGCATACTGTGTTCAAGCTAGCACGTAAAGCAGTTTCACCAATTTACGCAATTTATCAAAGGAGACTTGAAAGTAAGATAAAGAATGGTGAAGTTCCAAACCATTTGGCAGTAATCATGGATGGAAATCGTAGATATGCTGAGAGTGTTGGTCTTCTACCTCACGAAGGACATTTGAAAGGCAAAAACACGCTAGAAAATCTATCAGACTGGTGTCGGTCAGTAGGGATTAAAATTTTAACAGTTTATGCCTTTTCTTTAGAAAATTTTAATAGAAGCGAAGATGAGTTGGAGAAGCTTATGGATTTGTTTGCAGAATCTTTTAGAAATGCAGGGGATGATTCCAGAGTCCATAAAAATAAAGTTAGAGTTAGGGCCTTAGGCCATAGAGAGCTGTTGCCTGATAGAGTAAAAGAGGCTATTGACTATGCAGAGTCAAAAACTAAAAATTACACTAATTTTAACTATAATTTAGCTGTTGCTTATGGAGGAAGACAAGAAATTGTCCGTTCAATGAAGATACTCGGTAAGTTAATCGAGAAAAATCAATTGAAGGCAGATGATATTGATGCAGACTTAATTTCTTCAAACCTTTACACTAGTGATTTGCCTGACCCGGATTTAATTTTAAGAACTTCAGGTGAGGAGCGAATAAGCAATTTTCTTTTGTGGCAGTTAGCTTATTCAGAGTTGTACTTTGCTGATGTGTTTTGGCCAGATATGCGTAAAATCGATTTTTTGAGAGCTATAAGGTCATTCCAGCAGAGAAATCGTAGGCTTGGTAAGTAACGACAGGTTTTAAGCACCCTTCTTATGCATCAAATATGCTCGAGCGTTATGCACGACTTCCAATTGATAGTCCAAGACAGATTATTTTAGTTGTAGCATTAGTAACTTTGTTTATATCTCCATTTGTTTTGAAAGTGGAGTTTTCAACAGATGTTCAGGCATTTCTTCCTCAATCTGAGGAAGTTGAAACTTATGATGTTATAACCGAAGATTTTGGTAAAGATTCAAGTGTTGTTAACCTTTATTTGACCTCTGTCAGCGGGAATAATGTTCTGACAATGAATAATCTTGTCGACATTCTTAAACTCCACAATGATTGCTTACAAATTGAAGGGGTTCAGGGTGTATTGTCAGTTGCAGATTTTTTTGATTCAGCACTCTTAGATTCAGGTTTGTCTCTAAATTCAGTCAGTACAGCAGAGGAGCCTTGGGAGCTAGTTTATGACTCAATATCAACTGCTGGGAGCGGTAATTATTCATGGAATGAAGTTGATTTCGTTGGAGATGTTTTAATCAACAAAGATTTGAATTTAGATCCTCTGATTATTATTGAATCTGATAATTCAATTCGTAAAGCACCTATAGCTAATTCAACCATAATCATGGTAAACCTTGACCCAGAGTTGTCAACCGAGCAGAAAAAGGAAGTAGGCCAAAAGTTACGTACTCTTTCTGATAGCCACAATCAGGAATCAGGCAGTGACATTAGTGCTGAAGCTTTTTCTGTAGATCTTCTTGCCTCTGACGTTGACGAATCTACTCAGTATACTAATATTTTAATGATTGTTGGAATGCTTTTAGTTACTGTTGTTTTGTTGTGGCTCACTTTTAGGCATTGGAGTTACGTAATTTTACCAATAACAACACTTATTTTGTCAATATTTTGGACTTTTTCATTTGCAGGAATCGTGGGAATTAAAATGACAGCTCTAGGTGTTGCAGTTATTCCTTTGGTGGTTGGTCTTGGTATTGATTTTTCAGTACATGTCAGCAGAAGGTATCAAGAAGGTATAGCTGCAGGAAGTAGCATTGAGGAATCCTTGATTGAATCTCAAGTACATACTGGTCAAGCATTATCACTAGCTATGTTTACCACAGTTATTGCTTTCTTATCAGGTATTACTGGTGGAGTAGGTCCAGTTAGAGATTTCAGTTTGTTATGTGCTTTTGGAATTTTTTCTTCATTCATTTTGACTTTATTTTTCTATACTTCAATGAGATATTTATTAGATTCTTCTTCAGAAGAAATGTCAATTAAACCGCAGAACTCAGAATTAATTGATGCATCAATTTCAAGAGCTTCTCAAATAGTTGATAAGCATCCCCAGGCTATTATTTCAACAGTTATAGTACTAACAATTCTTGCACTTGGTGGTGCTTCTCAAATCGAAACATCATTTTCTTTGGATGATTTTCTTTCAGATGATTTAGAAATAATGGTCACAGCTGAAAACATACAGTCAGATTTTAGGGGTGCAAGTTATTCACAATCTCAGATTTTAATTCAAGGAGACATAGATAATACAGAATTTTTAGATGGTAATTACGAATTGCAGTATGGTCAAACGAGTTCAGATAATAAAGGTCTCAATGATGATCGCTTCGTTATTAAAGTGGGAGCAACAGCTCGTGTTGAATCAGTGCATCAAATAGTTCAGAAGGCTATTGATTCGGAAGATTTCAGCGTAAGCAATGGCAACAATTTGACGCATGAATGGAGTATAACTAACTCTTTCTTGGTTAATTCAGGTGAAATTTTAGATATAAATTGGGTAATGGAACAAAGTGTTGTATCACCTTCTTTAGAGGTTTTCGTGTTTTGGTATGATTCCTCAAATCAACTGATAGGTAATGATAAAATAACAGAAATCATACCTTCTTCTGAGATTTCAGGTTCCTCCAGCTCATCAGTTGAAATTTTAGAAAACTCTTACAAAGCCCGTTTGAAATTTTCTCACATTCAAGATGTCTCAGATGATTCTTTGATTCAGTCCATAGAAGTTCATGACAGAGAAAAATATGTTTTTGTTCAATCTTTAACAGATACTTTTAATTTAACTTATCAAGCGAAAACTTTTAGCCAGACCAATGATATGGATATTCATAACTTATATGATTATTTATATCAAAGAGAATTAGATATTGCAGATCCATTTACCGATGAATCCTATGCTGATGCAATCAGGCATGTTTTGTACAGAGATTCAGATGGAAATTACGTTTCCTCAGTCGTTAGAATTTACATTGGTCCAACTACTTCCTATGAATTAGATAATGACGGGTTAGAATTTATGAGATCAGAACTGGATGATGATATTCCAGATATTTTTGTTCAAAATTTCACGGTTAGTACTACTGGTGGTCATGTTTTAACAAGCGTGACGGTCAATGAAATTCAAAAAACCCAGATTACTTCAACATTGATTGCAATCCTTTTTGCAGCTTTAACCTTAATTTTTATTTACAGAAGCGTCGATCTAGGAATTATTGCAGTATTTCCAACTATTCTTGCTTCCGTTTGGATATTGGCCACAATGACTTTGCTGGGAATAACTCTCAATGTTCTCACGGTAATGGTTACTGCACTTACTATTGGGTTAGGAATAGATTATGCTATACATATCGTAGAGAGATACCGTGAGGAGAGAGAACATAAAACTGAGAGTCAGGCAATTGAGACAACGATTGTAAGAACAGGTTCTGCTCTCCTTATCTCAGGTTTGACTACAGTTTCAGGTTTTGCTGTATTATTCCTATCTCCAATGCCGTTAGTTCGTAATTTTGGAATAATTACAGCAGCTACAATAATTTATGCAATGTTTATTGCTATATTTGTTCTACCTAGTTTGATTTGGATTTCTAACAGAATTAAAGAATGGGTGTCTAGTCAAACTTTAGATTAGTCTTTCTTTTACGCCTCTTTTCCCAAAGTTCGCGTGCTAATTGTCTCATATCCTCAACCGAATCGGATTCGTCAACAATTTCTGCACCAAGCAGTGTTTCTACAGCATCTTCAAGCGTAATAATTCCTTGGGTTGTTCCATATTCGTCCACTACCAAAAAAATATGCTCTCTTTTCTTTAAAAACTCATCAAGTAGGGTTGCAATAGAGTCCTCTGGACTAACTGTTGATAGTTCAGAAATTAAGTCTTCCATGGCAATGTCGGTGTTACCTTCGCCATATAATTCCATAATTTTACTCCTGAATACAACACCTATAATGTCATCAAGATTTTCTTCGCGAACAGGTATTCTTGAGAACGGAATTGGTGAATGTTCTTCAACAATTTCTCCGATTTTATTCTTTCTATGAAAAGTTAACATAACTGTGCTGGGAGTCATTACATCTTCAGCAAGAATTTTATCCATAGTCAATAGATTCTTGATTACCTGAGTTTCTTGCTTCTCTAGTGCACCTTGATTTTCACCCATTTCGGCAACAGCTATCATTTCTTCTCTTGTCATCTCTTTTTGATCTTCATTTCCCTCTGATATTTTTCTTGAAAAACTGTTTAGAACAATTACAATTGGCCAAGTAATCCAAATTAGTATGTCTAACAAGTAAGCAGAGCTTGGCGCTAGTCTTTTCCAATAAATTGCACCTAATGTTTTAGGTATTATCTCAGAAAATACAAGAATAAGTATAGTTAGTATAATGGATGCAACAGTGAACCATTCATTACCCAGTTTATTAAATTCTGAACCGACCCCTGCGGCACCGATTGTGTGTGAAATAGTATTTAGTGTTAAAATTGCAGCGAGAGGTACATCAATGTCTTCTTTCAACTCTTTGAGTCTTTTACCACTTCTTTTATCATCCTTACTTAGTATTTCAATGTGTGACCAAGTAACTGATAAAATTATAGCTTCTAAAAGCGAGCACAAAAATGATACACCTAACGCTAAAATTAAGAAGATTGTTATTCTCCCCCATTCTAGTTCAGGATTTCCTAAATCATCACCTACGTTTGAAACAATAGATAAAAAATAATACAAGTTAATTACTACCTCCAAGTAGTTCGTAATGCGAATACAGATAGCACATCAGGTATTTATTCAATTGCTAGAAACCCCTGATATGAATTGCCCTTTTGGGCCTTACACACATAATTGGCTAAAGAAGTATGTTTATTAGTACTTTTGTTGTAAAAAGGGTTCAATTTTGCACAAATCATTATAATGACGCCTTCTAGGACTGCTTTATGGCTCGTTTCCCTGAAGCTGAAGCACGCTTGTTTCAAA
>JAYYHK010000005.1:0-4488 GCA_036148495.1 Thermoplasmatota archaeon
TGGCGAGGTGTTGTTGATTTTCGAATTTGAAGCTTTATTTTATCTCTTAATTCATCTGTAATAATTCTTCTTTCAGACAATTTAACACATAAAACAATTGATACATCAGAATCCTCCGGCTTTCCTACGACAACCGAATCGATTATTCCTTCAAAGTTTTCAATTGAGCGATAGATTTCAGCAGTTCCAATTCTTACACCACCTGGATTAAGGGTAGTATCACTTCTTCCATAAATTATAGCACCACCGTTCTCAGTCATTTCCAAATAATCTCCATGAGTCCAAACTCCATCATTCTCATCAAAATAAGCTGAATGGTACTTGGAACCATCTAAATCATTCCAAAATTTAATGGGCATTGAAGGGAATGGCTTTGTGCAAACTAATTCTCCACTCTCTCCTATTAATGGTTCTCCATCATCATTCCATGATTCAACTGACATTCCAAGTTGTGAACATTGCAATTCCCCCCTGTAGACTGGAATAATCGGTGATCCTGCCACGAAACATCCAATTATGTCGGTACCGCCTGAAATAGAGGAAAGCTGAATGTCAGCTTTGGTGTTATCATAAATCCAGTCAAATTGCTCTTCAACCAAAGGAGAACCCGTGGAAAGTATAGATTCAAGACTGCCAAATTTACAAAATTTATTAGGCAAGATATTAGCTGAATCACAAGCACTTAAAAATTTAGGACTCGTTCCAAAATGTGTTATTTTAAAATCGTCAATCATTTTCCATAATCTTTCAAGACCAGGGTAGCTCGGGCTTCCATCATAGAGAACAATAGTTGAACCTGAAGAGAGGCCTGAGACTAGCCAATTCCACATCATCCAGCCACATGTGGTAAACCAGAACATTTTCGATTTGCCGGCCTTAATGTCACAATGAAGTTGGTGCTCTTTCATATGCTGAATAAGTGTACCGCCTGCGCTGTGAACTATAGACTTAGGAGGGCCTGTTGTTCCTGAGGAATACATTATGAACAGTGGATGATCAAACGGCATCTGCTCAAATGTTGGTTGTGTTTGTTCGTCGCTTAAAATATCGCCAAATGAAATTATCGAATCATGATTAAAATTTGATTTGATGTCAACATATTCTATTTCTATGATATGCTGTATACTATCAATTGAATCTAAAACTCCATTAACTTTTTCTTCAAGTTTGAATATTTTACCATTGTAACTGTAACCGTTTGAAGTAATCAAAATATGAGGATCTACCTGTCCGAACCTGTCTACAACACCATTTGCACCAAAATCAGGTGAACAAGAAGTCCATACTCCTCCTAATGAAGAGACTGCAAGCATTGATATGACTGTTTCAGCACAATTAGGAACAAAACCAGCCACAATTGTTCCTTTCTTAACTCCTAATTTAAATAATTCCTTTTGAACAGAAGATACTCTGTGATTTAATTCTTTAAAAGTTAATGTTTTAGGAGAAATATTTTCGCCAATAGATATTATTGCAATTTGATCGGAATCTCCCTTGAGTAAATTTTGAGCGTAATTTAGTTCGGAACCTGAGAACCATTTTGCGCCTGGCATCACTGGATTTTCCAATACTGAATTATAATTTTTAGAATATTTAATATCAGAGAATCTCCAGAAATTGGCCCAAAAATCTTCTAGATTATTTATGGACCACGAATGTAAATCAAAATATGAATCAAAATCCTCAGAACATTCTTTCATGAATTTATACATTAAAGAATTCTTAATTTTTTCATTTGAGGGAATCCATATCGGACTGTTCATTTACATCAAATGTAAAAGGTAGTTAAAAAATTTAGATTAAGATTAAAGCATTCCTGCCTTTTGAATAATCATCAACTGCTCTGTAGATAACTTCTCACCGGCCAAAAACTTGGCGAAAAGATCTTCCGCACTTGCTGCACTGGCTTTCTGATCTGCCACGGAACCGGATTTACCTTGTGAAGCAGTCATACGATCTATTTCCTGCATTCCTCTTAAATATTCGATGTATTCGTTGTGAACAATATCTGCTTTCTCTTTAGCTTTAACAAAAGCACGTTGCGCTGCATCTGCCTTCCTACGAGTTGAACGATTTAGTCTTAATGAATCCTTCATAGAATGATGAGCAGATTGTGCTTCTTGCCTGCTTTTCTGCATAGATTTACTTAATTCCCGGCGCTTATTCTCAGCTTCCCTGAATGTATCTCTAGCATCCAAAACTTCTGTATCTGTTTCAATAAGCTCATCATGCTGCTTTATTTTGTTTTGTAAAGATGAAATTTCTTCGACTAATGCACGCTCTTTGTCTGTTGTGAGTGGCGTAGTCATTTGTTTAATTTCTAACTCTTGTATTTGTTTTCTCAGTCTTGATATTGGAGGTAAATTTTGACCTGAAAACCTTTTACGTTTTAATGATAAGAAATTATCCTTTAATGAGTTTACCTTTTCAGTAACTTCATTTCTTTCATCTCTAATTTGACCTACTTCGACATTTAAGCCATTTCGTCTGTCACGATACATGTGAACTTCATCCATGTATTCTTTAGCTTTAACATTCAAATCGTTCCTTTCGGAAGCATGAGTCTGTGACGTGAGATTTAACTCATCTCTACTAACTCTTAATTCTTCTGCTTTCTGATGATATTCCTTTCTAATTTTTCTTAAATCTGTTCTAGAAAGTTGCTCTAATTCCTCTAAAGATAAAACAGGATTAGCTACTGTCTCTTCTGAATCTTCATCGGAAACATCTTCGTCTGAATTCGACTCTTTAGCTGTTTCATCTGATTCCGATGAATTTAAGCGCTCTATCAAATCTGCTTTTTTGCCTGAAACTGGCAGACCTGCCTCTTTGAGTTTAGACTTTAGTTCATCAACAGAATATTTGCTGAAATCCTCTTGCGTATCTACAGAGCTTTCGCTATTGTTTGAAGAAGGACTATCTTCAGATGCTGTAGTGGCTTGGTTTTCCTGATCGGAATCCATTGAATTTATAGGGCGTTATGCCCATTCAACCTTAACCGAAAAGTGCACCTAGTCCAGATACTGCGTCTTCTTCGCTTACTTCTTCTTCTTCTTCTTCAGCTTCTTCAGCTGGAGCTTCTTCGGAAGATGCGGCTGCTGCTGGTGCTGCACCGCTTGCTGCTGGTGCTGCTACTGCTGCTGTAGCCATTGCTTCTTCAATATCTACTCCTTCTAGAGATGCGACAAGTGCTTCTGCTCTTGATTTGTCTGCCTTGACGCCTGCGGCTTTCAAGACTTTTTCTACGCTTTTTGCGCTTACTTCTGTTCCTGCTGAATGCAACAACATTGCTGTATAGACGTATTCCATTTTTTTTGCCTCCTTTTTTTATCCGAATAATGCTCCAAGTCCAGCGGCTGTATCTTCCTCAGATACTTCCTCTTCCTCTTCATCATCTTCTTCATCATCAGATGAGTTTTTTTCTTCAACTGGTTGTGGTGCTGCTGCAGCTGCTGTAGCTGCGTTGCCAAGCATTTCTTTCAGTTCATCATCTAAACCATCGCCTGATTTTGAAGCAACACCTAGCATAGCTGAGTGCGCTTTGGCAAGCAACGCTTTGATTGTTGAATCTGTTGTGTAAGATGTAGACATTGCTACAGCCAAGGCATCGTTGTGGGCCTTGGAAAGCAGTGACGGCATCACAGATCCAGTGAAGTACTGCGTATTGAATGCTAAATTGAAAGCTTGAGCGGTAGCGCTTTGGACGTTACCACGGAAAGCTTCCAAATCTATGTCAAGCACATCTGAAGGATAGAAAGTCTCTCCATCAAATGCTCCTAACAGTTGCATTCCTACGGTTATCGGATAAATTTCAAGTTTTGCAAGAGCTGAGGCGACTTGTTCTGAAATAATTTCGCCTTTAGCTACTGCGGTGTGTTTTTTACGAATTACAATTTTACCTTTTTCAATTGCTGCAGGGAATCCTGCATTTTGAAAATCACCAACTATAGGTCCTGCTGGGAAAGCTGTTGGACCTTTTTCAAGAATTATATCATAAGATGCAGTTTCTCCACCCTTAGCTGGAGCTTGAGTTTGAGATTCCAAAAGCATCTGAAATACTTTGAATGGATTCTCTGTTGAGGAAAATAATGCCAGTTGTTTAGGTTCTAATGCTTCAATAACTTGCTCTACACCTTTCTTATCTTTTGAGGATGCTTCGATAGCTCTTTTCAGTAGACGATTTCTGGACATCCTTAACTTTACTCCCATGCCTCTTAGAGATGCACGCATGTCCAGCATCTGTTTAGCTCCAATTCCACTGACATCGACAAGGCCAACAACATCAGCAGACTTTACGAAATCTTGAATTTTAGAAACTTCATCCTTTTTCCAATCTGCAACATAAGCTTTGACCATTATTCTAACCTCACTGATTTGCCCATTGTAGTTTTAACCCAAACAGAAGCAATGTTATCGTAACCTCTGTCCAGACTAGATTCTACACGTTTCAAAATAGTTTCTAAATTTTCAGCCAATTGTTCCTGGGAC
>JAYYHK010000006.1:0-17667 GCA_036148495.1 Thermoplasmatota archaeon
TTCCGTTTATTTCATTTATTTCAGTTTTCTTTCCTTTTTTTATATCTTGTAACATGCT
This sequence comes from Thermoplasmatota archaeon, assembly GCA_036148495.1. Lineage (GTDB taxonomy): Archaea > Thermoplasmatota > Poseidoniia > MGIII > CG-Epi1 > CG-Epi1. Next base: position 59 of record JAYYHK010000006.1, read on the forward strand.
ACAATAATTATCAGCAGTCTTTTGAATAATTTCCTCAGCCAATTTTATTGGTTCATTATTGAAATCAATACCATTTGATCTAGCAATCTCTCTAGACTCAGCAAGTAATTCCCTAACTAAATACCAGTATTGCTCTTTTTTTAAATCTCCGTTTTTTAAGTTGTAAAATGAGGCTATTGGGTTTATTGCACTGTTCACAACGGCTTTAAGCCATATGCTTTTCTCAACGTTATTTGTATGAGAAATTTCGAAGTATTTTTTAGAAAAAATATTTAAGATTTCATCACGTTTCCTCTTTACGTTATTCAGGCTACCTAGTACGGTCCTGCCTGTTCCCTTAAATTCTGTAACTCCGCTATTGGTCGAAATAGCTCCCATACTTGTTACAATTGCACAAATATCATTGCTATGCTCGAGATTTAAATCCAGCATCTTAAGCCCATTTTGGCAAATAATTACTTTTCCTTTAAAATTATGTAGCAGGTTTACAGCAGTATCAAGATCATATCCCTTAACTGCAATTATTACAATTTCAGAATCATCAATTTCAGTGATAATTTTAGCATTAATCTTTCTTTTTTTATTTCTCTCTTTAATCCATAACCCATTTTTTTTAAGTTTTTCATATGCTTCTGGTTTGGTCAGAACAGAAACTTGATTTTTTGAATCAAGAGATCCAGCTAGTAATAATCCTATAGCTCCTGGACCAATTACCGTTATTTTCATTCCTTTTCCGTGTACAATAGTGACTTATTGTTCAAAACTTTTACGTGTATCTTAAATTTAGCATTTGTCAAATCAACACTCACATCTGGAAATAATTCAAATACACTTCCAGCTAGTTCTCTTGCTAATTCAGTAGATGTGAATTTGTGTTCTCCCTTTCTTTCTACTTTAATTGCAAATGTTTGTATATAATCTTCTGACGAAATAAGATTTTTTACATTATCGTAAATAGCTTCTATTTTTGTTTCACAAAGTTTAGCTTTAATTAGCTTGTATTTTAATTTAACTTCCTCAGGAGCAGCCTCCACTGAAGTTATATACAAATATTTGTTAAATATTTGGTATTTACTCAAGATATTTTCATTGTTATATAATTCAAGAACTATTTTACGTCCTATTTTTTTTAAGTTTTTTCTTGATTTATGGACTAAAACGTAATTATTCATTAATTGATGACATTACTCTTTCGATAATTTCATGCGAGTGGCCAACATAATTGTTCGGTTCTAAGCAATGGTCAATTTCTTCATTACTTAGGTACTTCTTCACTTCTTCGTTATTACTTACATTATGACTAAAAGTAACACCTTTTTTTTCAGCTTCCATTGTAATATTTCGTACTAGTTCGTGGGCTTCTTGTCTTCCCAAATCAGTTCTTCCAAGTGCTATAACAAAAGCCTCAGCCATAGGAAGTCCTCCAGCTCCATCGAGATTTTCCTTCATCTTTTTTTTATTTACGTATAAATTGGAAAAGACATTTTCAGTCTTTTTTGTTATAAACTCCAATAAAATATAAAATTGGGGAAGTATAATTCTTTCATTGCTCGAATTTGCTAAGTCTCTTTCGTGCCATTGTAAATTATTTTCATATGACGAATAAAGTACAGATCTAACTATTCTTGCTAATCCACCTACATTTTCTGATGTTATTGGATTTTTCTTTTGAGCCATTGTGGAAGAGCCTACTTGTTTTTCTATGTTGAAAGCCTCAGCAACTTCTCCAATGTCACTTCTCTGTAGATTTCTCACTTCCAACGTAAATTTTTCAATACTTGTGGCCAAATTAGCACCCCATGCAATAACTTCAGCAATACGGTCTCTACCCAGTATTTGTGTTGTAGCTAATGGTTCATTTAAGTCTAATTTTTCACATACGGCACTCTGAACTTTTAGTGTATTAGGATGCATCGCAGCTCCAGAACCCACAGCACCAAGAAACTTTCCGGTTAATATTCTTGGTTTAAGTTGAATTAACCTTTCCATGTGTCTTGCTAACTCAGATGCAAAAACTGCCATTTTTAATCCAAATGTTATCGGTGTAGCCCACTGCCCATGAGTCCTGCCCAGCATCACAGTATCCTTATGCTCTTCAGCCAATTTACCAATTGACGCTATTAAATTAGAAAGTGCTTCTTCTATTAGATTTATAGCTTTTTTATGCTGCAAAGCTCTTGCTGTATCTACTATATCATAGCTTGTAGCTCCAAAGTGAATCCACTTTCCAGCTTCGCCTACTTGTTCCTCCAAGCCCTTCACAACAGCCATTACGTCGTGGTTAATTTCTGACTCTATTTCCTCAACTCTCTTCCTTTTAACTAGAGGTATTCCATTTCTAATTTGAACAGCAGCATCTTTAGGAACTATTCCTATATCAGCTTGGGCCTCCGCTAAGGTAGCTTCAACTTCTAATAGAAAATTTAGATATGAATTAGCTCTAAAGACATCTCTCATCTCTTCAGTTCCGTATCTGTAATCAAGAACGCTTACTGGGTCCATATTATGTTAAAAGAGGTGCATATATACTATATCTTTCCATGAGGGGATTACTTTTATCTAGCTACGCACTAACCACAAATATGATTAGTAAGATATTAAATGGAATTTATCTTGCATTTGCATTTTTTGTTTTAGCTTTAGCCTTCTCCTCTAATGCTCAGGCTCTTGACGTTGATTTAGAGCCCATTAATTTTACATTTAATCCAGAACATCCGGTAAACGGTGAGGCTATCGAAATCCGTTTTGAAGTTATTAATAATGGTAATGAAGCAGCTAATGAGGTGAAAATTGTCGTTTGGAACAGTACATCTGAATGCGATTCTGATGATGAATGTGTACCAGTATTTGAGACGACAGAGACTGTGATTGATCAAGCAAAGAAAGCAACAATTGAGTTTACATGTAAGCCCGATGGAATCGATGGGTGTGGTGGTGTTGGTGACCACACGTTGACTGTTTATGTTGATTATGAGGATGATATTATTGAGACCAATGAGGATAATAATAAGATAGTATACGAGTACACAGTATTTAATCAAGAGCTAGCTGATCTAACGACTGCTGAAGGGGAACTTAATCCTATTATTTTTACACCAGAAGTGCCTGCTGTTGGTGACTCAGTAGATATACTAGTTTTTTTTGAAAACAGTGGTAGAGATAGTTGTACAGAATTTAAGATTAAATTTGAACAAACTATTGATGGTGAAACAGAAATTATTTCTGATCCAAGAGTATATACAATTATAGATCCGGAATCTCCAGCTCAGTTTAACATTACATGGCAACCTGAGCTAGTTGGTACATATGATATTACAATAACTCTTGACTCTGGTGGAGACATCGAGGAGTTTGATGAAGAAGACAATGTTTTTTCTGGAGAGGTAAGAGTTAGAGCCCATACTCCCGAGTTAACACTTAATGAATTTCGTAATATTACAGTTGACCCTGTTGATTATTGGTTGGATGACATATACTCAGATCATGAAATTAATCTTACAACATATATTCTCAATGAAGATTATGTAACAGCTGCCTCATCAGTTCGTGTTGGGTATTATGATTTGCCAGAAAACGGAACTGAATCGTTGATTGGTTACGCATTTATTGATAACTTGGATAACGCTACAAGAAATGATGAGGAAATTTTTGCAGGCACTGAAGCAGCAACGGTAACGTGGACTTCGTCTACTGGAACCAGCATACTTGGCAATCATACTATTATTGTCCGAATTGATCCCTTGAATGAGATAGAAGAGTGGGTTGAAGATGATAATAATTTTTCTTTTAGGCTGGTTGTTTTGGAGTCTAAACCTGATATTAATATTTACGATCTGCAGGTCATCGGAGAGCCAGTTAGAGGAATTCCTTCTGACATACAAATAACTATTTGGAATAAAGGAGCCTCGTACGTTTCAAAATATCCAATTGATATGAGAATTGACGGCGAGCTAATAGATAACTGGGAAGTAACAGTTAATCAAGGAGAATTTCTTAACTTAACAGTGAGCCACACTTGGCAAGTGCAGCAGCCAAATATCTCTGTAAGGGGCGATTCTGCTGAAAAGATTGAAGAACTGGATGAGAGTAATAATGTTAACTCATTACTAATCAACGTTGCAGCTCCGGAATATGACTTTAGTATAATGGAAATTAATGCTAATGAACCTGTATTCAATGGTGATCATATGGAAATTTCTCTTATAATCAAGAATAAAAGAGCTGAGATTCCTAGTTTCAAATTTTCTTTATATGTAGATAACTCGACTACACCAGAGTTTCAGAGTTATGATTTCGAAGGTAATCCTGTTTATTACGTATATGGTGAAGATTTAGGATATAATGAAAGTATGGCATTTTCTATTTTTTGGAGAACCACAGATATCGCAGGTGAGTTTAATTTGACAGTTATTGGGGAAATATCTGGAACCGATTTTGTAGATTTAAATGAAACGGATAATGTGGCAAATTTGAGCGTTACTGTAAAACCTCGAAACTTTCAACTTTCTGTAGAAATGCGTAATCTGCCGAATACTATATTTCTTAATCAGACTTTAGAAATTTCAGTAAGTGCACTGAATTTTGGACCTGAGATATGTTGTGAATGTCCAGACGAAACAATGAATATGAGTAGTGCGTCCTCAGACTGCATTGGTGCTGAAATTTCACTTTTTATTGATGGTGAGTTGTTCGAGATCTACCAAACTGATCCTCTAGGAAGAGTTAATGGTGAAGAAATCAGGACGTTCTTTTGGACTCCTACAGAGGAAGGTCAGTACCTTATTGAAGCTCGTATCGATCCAGATAACATTATAGATGAATTTGATGAAACGGATAATGAAGCTTCAGCTAATGTTAATGTAACTATTGAAGAATACGTAGAAGAAGAACCAGTTGTAGTTGATGACGAAGACTCTTTGATAAGTGAGCCTCTTGTGTGGGTTCCATTGATTGGACTATCTCTTGCAGGTCTTGGTATGTTTATCTACAATAGGATAAGCGATGGTGGTGACTACTTTGATAGTTATGAATCTAAACCTAGCCAAAGTAATCAACTGAATTCTCAACAGTCAGGATTTAGGTATAATCCTGAAACTGGAGAAACAATTGATATGCGAACTGGCGAAATTATTCAACAGGATGGAAAAAATAATAAGTGATTATATTGTCTGACCGAAGTAATTACTCATCAGGTACTCCTTGGGAATCGATTGCTGGTTATTCGAGAGCAGTTCGTGTTGGTAATATAATCGAAGTGGCTGGAACTACTGCGGTAGATGCAGAGGGTCAAGTTGTAGGTGCTGGTGACATTGGTGAACAAACAGACTATATTTTTAACAAAATTAGAAATGCCTTAAACGATGCAGGTAGTAAAATGTCTGATGTTATTCGTACACGTATGTATCTAACAGATATTAACGATTGGGAAACAGTTGCACGTGTGCACGGTGATATCTTTAGTGATATCAAACCAGTTTCCACATTAGTAGAAGTCGGTGGATTGATTGATGAGGAGTTATTGATTGAGATTGAAGTGAGTGCTGTAGTTAGCGATATTGTATAGATTTTTTAAATCAGTAAACATCTCTAAGATATCGATGTTCTTCTTTCATTAATGTTTGGTTAACGTAATGCTCAGCGTCTTCCCTTTTCATTTTACCGTGCTTTTCTGCAATATCAATTAGTGCCTTGTGAACATCTTTCGCCATGTATTGTTTATCTCCGCAGATGAAAAAATAAGCTCCGTTATCTAACCATTCCCATATTTCTTTACCATTATTTGTAATTCGATTCTGAACATATATTTTTTCTTTTTGATCTCTAGAAAATGCTGTAGTCAATTTAGTGAGTTGTCCTTTTTTCATATAGTCAAACCATTCATCTTTATAGAAAAATGTACTTTCTTCATGTACCTCTCCGAAAAATAGCCAATTTCTTCCAGTTGCTCCTGTGCTAACTCGCTCTTCCATAAATGCTCTAAATGGAGCAATACCCGTTCCGGGGCCAACCATGATAATATCTTTGCTTCCATCCTGGGGTATCACGAAATCTCTGGTAGGTTGGATGTAAATCGGGACTTCGGTCTTGTTTACCTCTATGTCTCTTGCTAAGTCACCTGTAGCTAATCCATATCTATCTCTTTCGAAATTATTATATTTTACGATTGCGACTGTAAGATGTATTTCACCTAAATGAGCCTTTGGTGATGAGCTTATTGAATATAAACGTGGAGCAATTGGAGATAATGTATCAACGAATTCTTGTGGAGAAATTTTTACCTGGTATTCATTCATTATGTCGATATAATCACGAACAAATAGGTATTTTTCCAGCTCTTCAGCGTCATCCAGTATAGCTTTTAATTCCCTTTTAGGTTTACCTTTACCCAATTTATCATGTACCATTGTGAGGAACTTTTTCCCTGCACGGTGGATTACAAATCTATGTGTTAATGCGTTTTCTAAAGTGGTTTCTTCAACATCGCCAGTTGATACTAAATCGTTTCGTTTAGCTCTAAGCTTGACTATTGTATCTTTAACCAACCTTTCATTGTTTTTTGGATAAAGTCCCATGGCATCTCCTGATTTATATCTGATACCACTTCCTTTGATTGAGAATACGTAATGATTTGTTTCTTTACCTGACCCCTCAGAGATAGTGTATGCTTCTACTACCTTTGCCATGTATGGATTCTTTCGATTGTATTCTATGTTATCAATCCTCTAAGTTTTCTTTGGTGGATGAGGTGTTCTGCTTTGTTTATGCTTGACCATATGCTTTCTCTTGCTTGGTCTTAGTTTTTCAGCACCCTTACCTTTGTTTAGTAATCCTCTAGATTTCTTTCCTGCAGAGGTTAAAGCTCTGTGAACACGACCTTTGTGTGCTCTGTTACAAATCCAATTTATTTTTGAATCGGACATAATTACTGGATGATTTGGATCTACGAGTATTATTTCGTACCACTTGTATCTTCCATCCTCGGCAACCCAATACGAATTTAATATTTCTAAGTTAGGATATTTTTTTGAGGTTCTTTCTTCAGCAATCATTTGCAAGTTTTTACCTACAGTAATTTTGGAAATACCTGCCCTTTTTGCTCTTCTACCAGATGTAATAGCATGTTTTCTCATTCCCCCTCTTCGTATTCTTGTCCTCACTAGAACATATCCTTGTTTAGCCTTGTATCCTAAACTGCGAGCACGGTCTATTCTTGTAGGCCTCTCTATCTTAGTCGAAGCATCTTCTCTTCTGTATGAAATTAGTCGTTGTTTTTGAAGAGCTTTCAAATTATCAGATGGAACTTTCCATTGATCTCTAACGTAGCTGTATACTGATTTACTCATTCGCGATTCCTCACTTTCGGGTTCAGCTATTGCCACATTCCCGATATTTGACTTTAAAGAGACTTCCTTATAAAGCTTGATATATGACATACTATGAGTAGCAATCTGGAAAAACTAGATTTAGTTCCTCCCGATAAAGTGAAAGGATTTTTTGGTTCTTATTATCCATCTCCAGAACTTGCTTCTCATTTCATTAATAACAAACTAGAGGAAATATACTCCGTTAAAAGAGTTCATATAATTGTAAACCCTTTTGCTGGCAAAAAAAATGGCAATAAGATAGCTAATCTTATAAGTCAAGAATTACAAGAATTAAAGATAGACAGTATAACGTATACAACAGAATATGCTAACCATGCTGAAAAAATAGTTTCAGATATTTCTTTTGAAACTGGAGACTCTTTAATGTCTGTTGGTGGAGACGGAACTATTTCGGAGATTATCACAGGTCTATTGAAACGGAAAGATTCTTCGTCTGATAACGTTCCACTTTCTATAGTTCCTTCAGGATCTGGTAATAGTCAGGCTAATGATATGGAAGTGGCCGATTATCTTGATGCAATGCAGAGAATGACTGTTGGAAACTTGCGTAAGATAGATGTCGGCAAAGTAACATTTATGTTTGATGGAAAAGAGCAAATTAGATATTCCCATAATCTTATTGGGTGGGGTCTCGGGGTTGATGCAAACATACTTGCCGAGAAAATGAGATTTTTGGGCCCTATAAGATACGATTTAGGATCTTTAATGAGTATAATTAGGGGAAAAGTGAGGAAAGCTAAATGCTACATTGATGGGCATCTCATTGATTCTTCTTTTATTTTACTTTTAATACAGAATACTAAAACAGGTGGGGACCGTTTAACTTTAGCTCCTATGGCACATGTTGATGACGGTAAAATGGATCTCGGTATAATATATCATATCAGTAGATTTCAGGTTTTGAAGCTTTTTAATCAGCTTAAAGCTTCAGGTTCTCATGTGTGGAATCCAAACGTTGAATACTACAGGTTTAAAAATTTAGTTATCGAAACTGATGAACCAACTGCCATTAATGTCGACGGTGAAAATTTAGGGACTACACCATTAGAAGTGAATGTTGTGCCTTCAGCCATAAAAGTTTTCCATTGAGCGAAATATATTTTTAGTAAGTTCCTTAGTGTAATCATCTTATGACATCTAGACTAATTTTGAGGCAAAAATTAATTGAGTGTAAAGCGCTTCAGTTTGGAGATTTTACACTGACCTCAGGCAAGAAATCGAATTACTATGTTAATATGAAATTAGCTTCCACCAATCCTGAGGTATTGAAATTAATTGCAGTTGAGTTTTCAAAATTAATTCCTTCCGATACTGAATTTATATCAGGTATGGAACTTGGGGCAGTTCCTCTAGCTGTTGCTTTATCTCTTGAAACTGGTCTACCTTATACAATGATAAGGAAAGGAGATCGTAAACACGGTACAGGCTCTAGACTCGAAGGTCCAACTAAAGGAAAAACTGTACTAGTTGACGATGTTGCTACCACCGGGGGTTCGAATGTTGAATCTCTTAGTGTTTTGTTAGATGAAGGAATAGATGTTTGTAAAATTATAGTTGTAGTCGATAGGGAGGAAGGCGCAGCTCAAAAAATAAAAGGTTATGATATTCCTTTTGAAAGTTTAATTTCAGCTTCTGAATTGAGTGAAAAATGAATTTCCTTGTAATAGGCAGTGGAGCCAGAGAGCATATTATTGCACAAAGATTAGTTGATTCTGGAGTTAGTGTATTCTCAGTCATTACTAACCGTAATCCCGGATTAATTGAACTATCAAAAGAATTTTTGTTTATTCAAAATTACAGGAGTAATTTAAAGGAAATAGTTTCTTTTTCTCAGGTCAATGACATTGGTTGTGCAGTAATAGGTCCTGAAAATCCTCTTGCTTTGGGTTTATCTGATATTCTTTGGAAGAAGGGAATTCCCGTTGTCGGCCCCACTCAGCAGCTCGCCCAAATTGAAACTAGTAAAGGCTTTACAAGAGATTTGTTGTCTGCCAATAATTTAGATGTCTCTCCTAGATATAAGAGGTTTAAATCTATGAATGGCGTTAAAGAATTTATTTTAGAATTATCTGGAGAATATGTTGTCAAATATGATGGATTAATGGGAGGCAAAGGTGTTAAGGTTTCAGGCGAACACTTAATGAGCATTGACGATGGAGTCTCATACTGCAGTGAACTGATTAAGATTGGTGGTACTTTCGTTATTGAAGAAAAATTATATGGCGAAGAATTTTCTTTGATGAGTTTCTGCGACGGCAGTAGTGTTGAGCATATGCCTGCAGTTCAGGATCACAAAAGGGCGTATGAAGGCGACATTGGCCCAAATACAGGGGGAATGGGGAGCTACACAGATTCTAACCACTCATTACCCTTTTTGAGCGACAATGATTTGAATCAAGCAAGAGAGATTAACGAAAATGTTTCATCTGCACTGAAAAATAAATATGAAACAGGTTACAAAGGAATTTTGTATGGTGGATTTATGGCCACATCAAACGGTGTCAAGCTAATTGAGTATAATGCAAGGTTTGGAGACCCGGAAGCGATGAATTTGCTGACGTTGTTAGACACAGATTTTGCATCAGTATGTATGAACATAGTCGAAGGTTGTCTTAATAGTGTTAAATTTAGATCTGAAGCTTCTGTTTGTAAGTACATCGTACCCAAAGGGTATGGTGCTAAACCCGCGAAAGATGCTACAATAGTTGTAAATGATTCTTACAAAGACTATTCCGATTTATATTACGCGGCAGTTAATCTAGAAGAAACTGGAGAAATAACTACAACAAGTTCTCGAGCTGCAGCTATTATCAGTACTGGCAGCAGCATTACCGAGGCCGAAGAAAATTGTGAAAGTGGAATCTCGTACATCTCAGGAAACAACATATTTGTTAGACACGATATTGCTAAGCCCTATCTTATTCAAAAGAGAATAGATAACATGGATAAATTAAGATGAGTATTCTAATAGATTTTACTTTACTTTGCATAGGTTTCTATTTGCTTACCAAAGGTGCAGATTATTTTATTGATAATTCTGCTTCTTTTGCTGAGGAGAAAGGCATATCTCCGCACGTAGCAGGTGTTACTATTGTCGCCTTTGGGACTAGCTTACCAGAACTACTAGTTTCCATTATTTCATCTTTTCAGAATTATAACGACTTGGCATTAGGTAGTATCGTTGGATCTAATATTTCCAATATCGGTTTAGTGTTAGCAGTATCCACATTTATATTTTATTACGCTCTGAATACTAATATTGTTCCAGATAAAGATGCAAACAGTGACAGTTATGTAATGCTTCTTGCAGTTATTTTGCTGTTATTCTTTTCTACGGATAATAATATTTCCTCAGTAGAAGGGTTTATGTTTTTCGTTTTGTACCTTTTATACATATATTGGCTTTATATTAGAACAAAGGATATTTCTCTAACAGAAGAGATGGATGAAAAAACATCATTTACATACCTATTGGGAGGATTAGTGGGGCTATTGTTGGGAGCTCACATCACAGTTGATTCTGCTGTTTCAATTGCCGATTACGTGGGAGTTCCTGAAATCGTAGTCGGACTAACTGTTGTTGCTGTAGGAACTAGTTTACCAGAACTAGCAGGAACTGTTTCTGCTGCAAAAAAAGGACATAAGGAGATTGCAGTTGGAAATGTTATTGGTTCCAATATAGCAAACATACTTTTAGTGATGGGAGTTTTAGCCATGATTAACCCTGTGACTGTAGAACAATTTGTTGTAGAGCGTACATTGCCATTATTAATCCTTCTAACTGTGGCAACTTTCTTTATGATAAGAATTCCGCTAACAAGACTGGGAGGCTCTATTTTGTTCACATTCTTTTTGCTTTTTATTTATCAGCTAGTATAAATGAGAGACATAAAAGAATTTCAGATTTTAGACATAAACGCAGTTCATTTTGGAATCGATCTTTTTGATTTAATGCTCGAAGCTGGAAACCGATTAGGTGAGTATATTCTTAAAGAGCACAATAATACCGACTTGTTCATATTTGTCTGTGGTAAAGGTAATAATGGGGGAGATGGTTTTGTTGCTGCATCCAAACTACATAAGATGGGTGAGAGCGTCATTGTTATTAGAGCAGAAAAAAATCTTAAAAATCTATCAAGTGAAGCCCTAAAATTGTACGATGGAATTTTCGAAGAAATGGATTTTCTTGATAATGTAAAAGATGAATCTGTACTAGTGATCGACTGTTTATTTGGTTCCGGGATAAAAGGAAAACCCAGAGACCCTTATGATATTATGATTTCAAAAATAAATAAATTTACAAATATTTTGTCTGTTGATGTTCCGTCTGGTTTTATGACTGGTGCATCAGTACTTCCATCTCAAACAGTAACATTCCATGATACTAAAATTGGAATGGACGAGAATAATTGCGGAAAAATTGTAAAAATAGATATTGGAATTAAAGCTCAAATTGATGAAAAATGTGGGCCTGGAGAATTGTTGTTATTTCCTAAGCTGGTTTCCGGCAGACATAAAGGTGAAAACGGAAAGGTAGCTATTGTTGGAGGTGGGGAATACGCTGGAGCTCCTTCTTTTGCGGGACTTGCATCATATCGGGTTGGAGTTGATTTAGTTCATTTATTTGTTCCTTCTGTCAGTTATCCTCAGGTGTCTAGTTTTGCGCCTGAATTATTAGTTCATGAAATCAATAGTAATGTAATAACTACTGATATAATTCCACAATTAAAATCTTATAATTTTGACTGTGTGGTCATCGGTCCAGGAATGGGTAAAAGCAAACATTCATTGAATGCAGTCCAGGAAATAATAAATAATTTCAATAATGTGGTTATAGATGCAGACGCAATAGGAAGTTACGATCTTAACGGCAATAATATTCTTTTTACACCTCATACAGGAGAATTGAAGCGTTTAGGATTAAAACCAAATAGAGAGAGTTTAATTAGTTATGCAAATTCTAACAATATAACTATTTTACTCAAAGGTCAAATTGACATGATAACAAATGGACTATTTTACAAAGAGAATTTTACAGGACATCCGCGAATGGCTGTTGGTGGAACTGGCGATATGCTTGCAGGTATGTGTGGTGGTCTAATCGCTAGAGGATTACTTCCGTTTGAGGCTGCAAGGCTAAGCGCGTATGTAATTGGATTAGCAGGAGAAAAATGTTTTAGAGATAATGGTCCTGGTTTCCTACCATCTGATTTAGGCTTATCCATTTCTCAAATATTAGGGGAAATTTAATATCTTTTTTTTACTGATATCAGAGCAATAATTAAGATAACAGCTATGAAATTCAAACTTGGTATGGCGTTATCTTTATCATTCTTGACAATTTCGTTTTGGGTCTCAGAAACTAGTATATTCTGTTCATAGGATTTTAATTTCCCGTGCCCAGTATCAATTTCTATACTGTATAAATATGTTCCAGGGTCTTCAAAGAATAAATCTCCATAGTAATAATCCCCTTCTTGTTTCATTGGTATTTTTTGTCCTTCAGCAAGAACCTCAGAATCATACTTAGCAATTACAATATTAACCGAATTTGGATTGGCGTAGTCAATTATAGCACTAATTTGAACAACATTGTTGGTGAACACGTTAGATGGTGCAATGGAATTAATAAGTCCTTTATTTTTAATCTTCAAATTCTTATAAATCTTATTTGTGGATCCCCATTCATCTACGCACTCAATTTCTAACAAGCATTCTCCATCATCGTATTTTGTTGAATCCCAAGAAAATGAAACATCTTGTTGTGTCCTATCTAATTCAATCCATTCCTCCCCATCTACTCTGTACCTTAGGGATTGTAAATCACTGTAGTCTTGAACATTTATCTCAAATTTGGCAGTTGCAGAGATATCTTCTGTATTTGAGTTTAGAGTAATAAATGGAGGATTACTATCAGTTTCAAATGATGCGGATAGATTAGTCTGGTAATCTTGATTATCTATTGACCTGATTGTTAAGTCATGCCACCCATCAGTAAATGGTGTCCAATAACTTCCAAAAATATTTCCTCCTTCTGAATCCATGGCTCTCCAAAGTCCCTGATCGACCATATATTCCACTTTTTGAATTCCCTCAGGATCCTCAGTTTCAATTTGAATTTTAACCCTTGAATTATAAATTTCTTCTTCTGGAAGAATCAATTTTAATGAGGGATAGGTTACATCTCCTTCATTGAAAACAGTTAAATTAGCACTAATAATTTTTTGGTTTCCACTTTTATCTGTGGCTTTGAAGAAAATAGTATGGTCACCATTTCCAGCATTAGCTTCCTGTGTATTCCAACTGGAGATATAAGAATCTCCAGAGCTGTAATACATTTGTCTCCAATCACCGTCGTTTACCTTATATTGGACTTTGTCAATCTGATTATCATCATTGGCCTGAACTTCGAAAACTGTTACTTCGTTAACAGTTTCTCCTTCATCATGAGACAATAAATTCATAGTGGGATTCTCAAAATCATTTAAAATATTTATTTCAAGTTCAGTAATTGTGCTAGCTCCAGTATTATCTATTTTTAGCTCTAATTTATTAATTCCATTAGGAACTTTAGTAGTGTCAATAATTGTTTCAAAAGCTCCGTTAAAATTTCCAATTCCCGTGCTTTTCCATGGGTCATTATTCCATCTGTAGGTTAGTTCTGCAATATCAGATTTTTCGCTAAACGCGTTACCACGAATTCTCAAGTCTGCTCCAGCGATGTCGTCAACTTCAGTAAATTCTTGATCTACTAAATGTTCTATCGTTTCTACTTCTATTTGAGGTGGTATTGCAAATGCAGATTGCAATGAGAATTTATCAGAGGCAGTTGATTCATCATTAAAGAAAGCAACAAAAACATTAATATTTTCGTATTCGATATCTGAAAAATCATTTCCATTTTTGTCTTGGTGATCTCCGCCGGTCCAGACAGTACTCAAAGATTGTTTTTCTCTTGGTTCTAATTCGACTTCTTGATCAAAAGCATAATCGAGGAATCCAAAATGGTATGGATCTCCATCGTAGTTATTGTATCTAGAAACCTTTTCTACTATGTAAGCTCTTACATATCCGTTAAATGTAGGATTTCCTAACGAACCGTCTTCGTTCCAAGTCATACTTACGGATATATCTAGCCTATCATCTCCTAAGTGACTCATTTGTACATCTAAAGATATGTCTGTATCTTCTCTTTGACCCGTGTTATCAATTGCCTGCTCATAATTAGCAGTACTAGATTGTCCTCCTGAAACTTTTTCATCGTTTCCATCAAAAATTACCGTTGGATATCCTGTTACATCAGGAAAATCTCCCATTCTGTCATCTGCTTTGTCGTTAACGTCAGTAATCAGTGCCACAAAAAAGAAATTGTCATCATAGTATGGTTCACCTGGAACGTCCTCATAAATAAGCATTAGATTCTCAGCAGCACTGGGACAATATACACACCATGTGGCAGTAAATTCCTCAGCGAAAACAGTATGTGTAAATTGTTCATCAGATATTTCTGCAGAAGGTGTAAATGCAAAAAAATTAAGAATAAGCAGGAAAGCAATTGAAGAATAAATTAGTTTTTCCACAATTCACTAATTATGGATAATTAATAAGTTTAACTCTTTTTCATTTGTTTAATTGTGGAAATAGGATCATCTGATTTAAAAATTGCACTTCCTGCAACTAAAATATCAGCCCCGTTTTCTGCCAAAATGGCAGAATTTTCGGTACTGACACCTCCGTCAACTTCAATAATTTTGTTTTCATAATTTGCTTTGAAGAATTTCACACGTTCTATAGCATTCATGTGAAAAGACTGACCACAATATCCTGGTTCGACCGACATTATCAATATCATGTCGGCTAAATCTAAAAATGGAATAATATTTTCTTTAGGTGTTGATGGATTAAAAGCAATACCTGATTTGATTTTCTTTTTATTAATTTTTTCTAGGGCTTCACGAGGGTTATTGGCCTCAACATGCACTGAAATAATTTCAGCTCCAGCTTCATAAAAATCATCAATAAAATTAATGGGATCTGTAACCATTAAATGAACGTCTAAAGGGGCAATTCCATTAAGAGCTTTAACTAAATCGACGCCCATGGTTAAATTTGGAACGAAATGACCATCCATTACATCCATATGGAGATATGAAGAGTGAGGTGCTACTAACTTAGCAGCATCTCTCATTTTTCCGAAATCTGCTCCTAACATCGATGGCGCTATACTAACCATTTAAAGTCCTAGTAACAGTGTCAATAATAAATCTTTTAGATAAATCAGGCCTTCGATTTTGAACTACTTTTATGAAGGTTTCTAGCTGTGATGACTCAGTCCTCCACCACTTGTCATAAAATCCGTCAACCTTATCAAGATCTTTAAGAATAAGACTAATTTGAGCCTGACTAATTTTAGGTGAGTCTTTCTTTCGTCCTAATTCTTTTTCAAGTACATATTTCATCTTGTTTAGTATGGTTATGTAGAAACCTTTTGGTTTTGCTACTTCGCCTCCTTGGTTTTTAATTATTCCAGTATCGAGGCACCAGTCATGTTTAGCTAATCTTCCATCTTGATCAAGGTATACATCCATCCATATTCTTTCAGAAGGTGGCGCAGGTGTGTGGACATTAATTTTAGTTTGTTCGCCCTCTTCTTCTTCAGCCATTAAATTATCAAGTAAGGTTTAGTTATTAACTTTATCATCATAGACTTTTTATTCTGTCTTTAATTGTAAAAATAGGGGAGCATGGTGTAACCTGGCAGCATTGCGGGCTCCAATTATACAGGAATGATTGCTACAGGGTCTGCTGATATCGTGATGAATGATTGGAGCAATGACCTGTGCAAACTATGAGCTCCGGCTCAATAGGTGAGACCCGCCGATCTGGGTTCAAATCCCAGTGCTCCCACCATATTTAGATAAACTTTATTACTCATACTAATATGTATTTCCATGCGTACACAAATTACTAGAATCTCACTTTACCAAAATGCAAAAATGCTTGCAGTAATTTACATGCCTATAGGATTAGTTTACACGATTATTGGTTTAGCGTTTTTAATTATGGATATAGATTATCTTCGTTTTACTGCGTATATCTTTATTCTAGCACCATTCTGGTTATCATTAAGTGTCGTTGCAGCTCATTATTTCATCGCATCTATCTATAATTTCCTAGCATCTAAAATCGGTGGATTTGAGTTTGAATTTACTGAAATTAAAGATTAACTATTCAAGTTCTTTCCAAATTCTTTGAAATCTGTATATGGCAGATAAAATGCACACAATTGCAAACACGTAACACATTAGTGTCATATAGTTTAGATTTCCATACCCTTCATCAAAATATTGTATTACGGGAACTATTGCTAGTACAACTAGCCTATCTGCTCTTCCTAACAATCCAGCATATTCCCTTCCGGCACCGACAGCTTGAGCTTGAGTTCCCATGTAAGAAAGCATTAATATTCCTATTATTGAGATGAAACCAACGGTAATATCTACTAATGGACCCAGTGCAATTCCACCTACAATAATAATGTCCGCAACTCTGTCAAGTGTATGATCTACTAAGTCTCCACGTCTACTGGAAAGGTTACGCTCTCTAGCTACAATACCATCTAAAGCGTCAAAAACCGCAGTAAGGAATACCATAAGAGACCCTAACAGCAAATATATCTTATTCGAATCTAAATCTCCAACATAAAATGAATAGCCTGCTGTCAGTGCAGTGATAAGGGAAAGTAAACTAATACCCATAGGGCCGAGTGGACTAATCTTGGCTAAAGGCATTAATATTTTAGTTCCTAAATCTCTGTAATCGTCTGCAACCATTAGTACCAATCCATTATAGTTTCGGAATAGTCAATTCTTTTGTTAGATTTAATATTACCGTTGATGATATCTACCATCATTTCAGCACAATTATTTATTTCATTAGTACTTGTATCTATTTCAAAAACATTATCTTCGCCATATTGTTCAATAGCCTCATTTGAAATTATGTTAAGTGCTTCTGCCTCTAAATTTTCTTTTATCTTCTCATCATTATAATTTCTAGAGTTTAGTCTGTTCTTTAATTCGTTAGGATTACATCTCAAAACAACAACTATATCAATATTATCAAGGTAGTGAGAAACATGCCCCTCATAAATATTTTTTAGTTTATTTTCAGTATGAATTACGTCATTAAGTTTTTCAAGATCAATTAGCCAATTACCTTCAG
>JAYYHK010000007.1:0-15704 GCA_036148495.1 Thermoplasmatota archaeon
TGGCTTTCGTTAGATTACTAAGAAATTTAATGAAAGATGAAAAAATTGGTAATTTAATTGTCCCAATAGTTCCAGACGAAGCTCGTACATTTGGAATGGAGGCTTTGTTTACTGAATTTAAAATATACAATGCCCAGGGACAAATTTACACCCCAGTTGATTCCCAATTGTTGTTGAGCTATAAAGAATCAGAAAGTGGTCAAATATTGGAAGAGGGAATATCTGAAGCTGGAGCTATGAGTAGCTTTACTGCGGCAGGGATGGCATATTCGACCGTAGGTAAACCCACAATACCATTCTACATCTATTACTCCATGTTTGGTTTCCAAAGGGTAGGTGATCAAATATGGTGCGCTGCAGATTCTAGAACAAAAGGGTTTTTGCTTGGTGCTACCGCTGGAAGAACTACACTAAACGGAGAAGGGCTCCAACATCAAGATGGGCATAGTCTTCTGACATCTAGCACAGTCCCAAATTGCTTGTCATATGATGCTGCTTTTGCTTACGAAATTGGTATAATCGTAAAAGAAGGACTAAGAAGGATGTATGAAAACAATGAAGATATATTTTATTATCTGACGTTATATAATGAAAATTATCCTATGCCTGCTCTTCCCAAAAACTGTGAAGAAGGTGTTCTCAAGGGAATTTATAAGTTTAAATCATCTAAGAAAGCCCAAGTTAGATTAATAGGAAGTGGGCCAATCATGCAGCAAGTTTTGAAGGCCGAAAATATACTGAACGAAATAGGAATTAAGTGTGAAGTATGGAGTGCTACTAGCTTTGGAGGACTACGTAGGGATGCTATTGAGTGTGAAAGATGGAATGCATTAAATCCACTTAAAAAAGCTAAAGTTCCTTACATTTCAAAAATTATGGCTGACAAAGAAATGACTACTGTAGCGGCCACTGATCATATGAGAGCTGTACCTGATATGATTAGAAGCTGGATACCTGGTAGATATACTACACTAGGAACTGATGGTTTCGGTAGAAGCGATACAAGAGAAAATCTTCGTAAGTTCTTTGAAATAAACGATCAATACATAGCCGCTGCTGCAATAAGCTCCTTACTAAAAGAAAACAAAATTAGTAAGGATGTGGCTAAAACAGCTCTAAGTAAACTAGATGTTAACCCAGACGCTCCAGAACCTTCTAGAAATTAGGATTACATCATGCCTGGGCCCATAGGACCCATGCCATCACTACCGTCAGGTTCAGGACCTTCTGGCTGTTTAGAAGCAATGACGTCATCAATACGTAGTATCATAGTTGCCACATCTGTAGCGCTACTAACTGCCTGAGTCTTAACTCTCAAAGGCTCCACGACATTTCTAGACTGCATATTGACCACTTTCCCTGTAAAGGCGTCAAGGCCGGCATGCTGATTGCGTCCCTTTTTAGTATGAGATTTTCTTAATCCCATGAGAGTATCAATCACATCAAGTCCTGCGTTTTCGGCTAAAGTACTTGGGACCACCTCGATTGCGTTAGCAAAAGCCTCAATAGCCATTTGTTCTCTTCCGCCGACTCGTGGGGCAAATTTACGTAACTTCAAGGCTAATTCTATTTCAGCTGCACCTCCTCCAGTGACAATTTTTCCATCTTTAAAAACCAAGGATACAACACCAATTGCATCATCTAGATTACGCTCTATTTCATCAGCAACGTGTTCACTACCTGCACGAACCAAAATACTGACGGCTTTAGGGTTTTTACACTCTGTAACAAAAGTCATGTCATCATCTCCTATTTTCCTAACTTCGACAAGGCCTGCAAACCCAAGATCTTTTTTAGTCATGGAATCAATGTTAGAGATAACTCGACCACCAGTAGCTTTAGACAGTGCATCAATATCAGATTTCTTAGCTCTTCTGATAGCCATAATATTATTCTTTGCTAAAAAATGCTGAGCTAAATCGTCAATACCCTTTTGACAAATCAAGACATTAGCGCCTGATTTAACTATAGTATCTACCATTTTTTTTATTGTCGACTCTTCTTGATCGAGAAAGGCCTGAATTTGTGAGGGATCATTAATTTGAATTTTTGATTCAATTTCAGTTTTCTTGATTTCAAGAGGTGCATCAATTAGTGCAACTTTAGCTTTGTTAACATTTCTGGGCATATCTGTGTGAACCGGTTCTTTGTCCATAATAATACCTGAGACTTGCTCGGTATCGGCAATTGAACCCCCGTTTTTCTTCTGGATTTTAATGTTAGTTCTATCTACTTCTACACGATTATCAATTTCTTCAGCTACAGCCTTAATCGAATTAACAGTCAAATCTGCTAAAAAATCTGCGTTGGCCTCCGAAGATTTGCCAGTCATAGATGTAATTGCTATAGATTTCAAAGTTTTAGTATCGTTTCTACTCACTTTTCTAGATATCTTATCAAGAAGTTCTAGGGACTCATTAGAGGCTCTTCGATAACCATTAGAAATTGCAGTTGGATGGACCCCTTTGTCCATCAGTTCTTCTGCGTTCTTCAAAAGCTCTCCAGCGAGAATTACAGCAGTTGTAGTACCATCTCCACATTCAGAATCCTGAGTTTTAGCAATCTCAACAATCATCTTAGCAGCAGGATGTTGAACTTCTACTTCTTTCAGAATCGTAACTCCATCATTAGTTATGATTACGTCTCCCATAGAGTCAACGAGCATTTTATCCATTCCCTTTGGCCCCAAAGTAGACCTAACAGCTTCTGCAATAGCTTTTGCAGCTGCTATATTGTTCTGTGTTGCCTTCTTGCCGCTGTCTCTTTGTGTTCCTTCCTTTAAAATTACTACTGGTGAGTTTCCTGGTAACATATTCTATCCTAACTATAGCGAAGAAAGCAATATATAAAAATTAAGCTTAAATCTCAAAAAAGGCCAAGAAATACTAAGGACAGTAGTACTGAAATCGAGATTGAAGCTAAATTCACTCCATTATTAGATAAAATATCTCTACTTTGCAACGTAGCACCCAAAAAAGAATCACATACGCTACCAAAAAAACCGAAAAATACCGAAATAAAAAGGTAATTTATCTCTATTGAGGCTGAAAATGCGTGACTTTCTTCAATTAAGACTAAAAAACCAGCATAAGCAAGCATAGAAATAGAGACTGAAGACAAAAAAGAAGCTGTTAGACCTTCAAAAGATATACCACCATCAACACCAGGCTCAACTATCTTCCTTGGATTAGTAATTAATACTGGTGAAGGAGATAATACTCCAATCTCACTAGCCATTGTATCTGCACTTGCTGCCGCCATGGACGTAGTAAAAGCTACTAAAGCCTGTTCAGGTGTAAGAAATCCTAAACTGTAAGCTAAAGCAATAATTGGAGGCAATATTCCATTTGAAATTACGTTGGAGCCACCTCTAGTCCCCTCTTCACTCTCTTCAACACCCAGAGCTTTCTTGTAAACAATAGCAAACCTAGTTGCTAAAAATGAACTACCAACAAATAAAAGTAAAATCAATAACCAACTCCAATGTCCAAAAACTCCCGAAATAAAACAAATTAAAAAGGCTAGAACGGAGCCGCCTTTATCCAAAACTTTTGAAATATTGGCATAAAATGCCAAAGAGAAACTTATCGCTACAATAAACAATATTGTAATTGTACTTGGAAGTACAATTTCATCAATCAAGGAATTTTTCTACAGACTTGTCAAAATAGTTCTTAAATTCGTTTTTAATCTCATCTAACTTATTTTGATCTGTAGCCTCAACAAACATGCGTATGACTGGTTGAGTATTGGATGGTCTCAAAAGAACCCAGCCACCATCTAGCCATATCTTAACGCCATCAATTGTCTCAACCTTGTATCCCTTTTCAGTAAATGTTTTTTCAAGGTCGTCATTTACATCAAATTTTATAGAATCAGGACACTTGAACTTCAATTCTTCATAGGGGTAAGAAGGAATAGCATTAGAATAATCTCCCAGACTCTTACCAGTATTTAGTATAAACTCAGCCAGTTTTAGACTAAAAATTATAGGATCGTCGAAAATAAATTCTGTTAATCCTGGTGCAAAAAAATGAGCTGAGATTTCCATTGCAATAGCTGCATTATGCTTCTTCAACTCCTCACAAACAAAAACATCACCTACCCTAATCCAAATCAATTCACCTCCCATTTTTGGTATTTCTTTTTCCAGAATCATAGAGCAGGGAACACCTGCCAAAACTTTGTTTGATTCTGGTGTAATCAAACTCTTTGAAACTATGATTCCAATTTTTTCAGCTGAAACTGGATTTACGTCTTCATCTATGAAGACACACCTATCCGCATCACCGTCAAAAGCTACGGCAAAGTCAAAATCTTTACCACTCATTGCCTGCATTAAATCTCCCAGATTTTTCGGAGCGGGCTCTGATGGCCTATTAGGAAACGTACCGTCTGGCACATCGTTTATACAAAATGTATCAGCACCTAATTTCTTAAATATTCTATCAATTACAACACATCCCACTCCATTTCCAGGATCTAGTGCAACTTTAATACCTTTTAGACTACCTACTTTCTTAGAAACGAAGGTCATGTAATCTTCTAAGACAAGCTCTGTTGAAAGCTCCTCAATAATACCAGCCTCATATTCCACCAACTCATCCTCAAAAAATATTTTCTTAATCTCAAGATTACCCTCAGTAAAACCTGTCCCATCGGGGTGCCGAAACCTTATACCATTATATTCTGCTGGATTATGACTTGCAGTTATGTAAACTCCAGCAATGTAATTCTCTGAATTTAGGTTTGATTTCCAAGTAAAATAATTGGCTACAGGTATAGGGACCATTCCAATAACATCAACACCAAAACCTGCTTTAGATACTCCTCTTGATACTGCCATTTGAAGTTCTGGTGAACTAACTCTAGCATCACAACCAATAGATATTTTACCTGAGCGATGATTTTTCTTAAGATAATTTCCGAAAGCTAATCCTACTCTTTCGCCAATTTCGGCATCTAATTCTTCACCATATACTCCGCGAATATCATACGCTCTAAATATATCTTCTGAGGCATTCATATTTAGCGTTATTTAAGACAGTTTAAAAGAAATACTCTTAATACCGCTTGCAATGGTAGTATATGGCTTTAACTGAATCCACTATGGTAAAACTAGGCTCAGTAGCTCCGTACTTCAACCTACCTGACACATTAGGAAAAAATGTGTCCATAGAAGACTTTGATTCTGAATTACTCATAATCGTTTTCACTTGCAACCATTGCCCATATGCAAAAGCAGTGGAAGATCGACTAATAAAATTAGGTAAAGAATACAAGAATGACGTAGACTTTGTACTAATTAGTTCTAACGATTCAGAGAGCTATCCAGAAGATTCACCTAAAAAAATGGCTGAGAGACATACTGAAAAAGAATATCCATTTCCATATCTTTTTGATGAAACTCAGGAAGTTGCAAAAGCATATAGTGCAGTTTGTACTCCCGACATTTTTCTTTATAATAGTGATAGAAACCTCGAATACAGAGGAAGAATAGACGACAATTGGCAGAATCCTGAACAAGTAGAACGTGAAGAATTAAAAATGGCTATTGAAGCTGTACTGAATGGTAAAACGATAGACTTCGAGCAAAAACCTTCTATGGGTTGCAATATTAAGTGGAAATAATTATTCTTTACCAAACATTTTTTTTGTCTGTTTGATTGTTTCCCCTGCAGTAATTAGAGCATCTCCAGTTGAATCAACCAAGTCTCCCACTCTATCTGTAACTCCTTCTGCATTGTCAACGGCTTTTTTAGCCAAATCTTTTGACATATCTGAAACTTTCTGGGCTAAAAACTTTAAATCCGCTAAAGCTTCATCTAAACCCAGCGATTCAATCGGATCTTTTTTCTTTTCAGACATAATTAACTAAAAAACACTCATACTTAAGTATTAGTATTTGTAAAATCCTTCCCCAGATTTTCTACCAAACTTACCTTGATTGACCATTTCTTCAAGAAGAGGACATGGTCGATATTTATCATCGCTCATGTCTTTGTGTAATACTCTCATTATCGCTAAACAAGTATCAAGTCCAATGAAATCAGCTAAGGTTAAAGGACCCATTGGATGGCTCATTCCTAACCTCATTACAGTATCGATTGCTTCAGGTTCCGCTACACCTTCCATTACACAAAACATAGCCTCGTTAAGCATTGGCAAAAGTATTCGATTACTTACAAAACCAGGGAAATCATTTACCAGAACAGGTACCTTTTGCAACTCCTCTGCTAATTTAAATGTAGCATCAAAGGTATCATCACTTGTAGTCTTTGCCCTGATAACTTCTACAAGTTTCATGACAGGTACTGGATTCATGAAATGCATTCCAACTACTTTATCTGGCCTGCCACTGGCCTCAGCTAAAATCGCAATTGGAATACTCGAAGTATTTGATGCTAAAATTGTTCTTTTTTCGCATATTTCACCTAAATTTGAAAAAAGACTTTTCTTGATATCTACATCCTCAATGATTGCCTCGATTACAATATCGCAATTACTTAGAGCTTCGTTATCTAAACTCGTACTTACATTGCCTAGAGTATCGTCCATCTGATTTTGACTTATACGATCCTTGGAGACATTTCTCTGGAGATTCTTTCTTATTGAGGCTATTCCATTGTCTACGAAATCTTGTTTTATGTCACACAAAGTAACTGCTTTGCCTATTGATGCACAAACCTGGGCAATTCCTGCACCCATTTGGCCCGCACCGACAACACCTACTCTTTTTATTTCCATTTCTCACTCAACATAATCATTATTGCATTCTGAACATGCATCCTGTTTTCAGCTTGATCAAAAACGATTGAGTTATCTGATTCCATAACTCCATCAGTAACTTCACGATCACGCTCAGCTGGAAGGCAATGCATAAACAAAGTATCTTTACCGGTTAAACTCATTAATTTTTCATTAACTTGAAAATTTTTGAAAGCTCTTTCCCGCTCTTCAGCCTCCTCTTTCTGCCCCATAGATGCCCAGACATCTGTGTAAATTACGTCAGCTCCACTCACTGCTGATACAGGATCATTAGTAATTGTTATTTTAGAAACTCCGGATTCTTTTGCCTGGTTAACAAGCTCTGCATCTGGCTCATAATCTTCTGGACAACAGCAAACAAAATCTAAGGGAAATCTCATAGATAAGTGAAGCCATGAATGGACTATATTATTTCCATCGCCCATGTAAACTATTTTTGCACCATCTATGTCATTCAGATTTTCCCAAACGGTAAAAATGTCGGCCATTATCTGGCATGGATGATTATAGTCAGTCAAACCATTTACAATGGGAACCGATGAGTGTTCAGCTAGTTCTATTATGTGTTCATGTTCAAATAAACGTGCCATTATGATATCATTGTACCTACTCAAAACTCTTGATATGTCTTTAATTGCTTCTCTTTTGCCTATGCCAATGTCATTAGGACCGAGGAATAATGCGTGACCACCCATCCACTCAAAACCAGTCTCAAAGGATACCCTAGTTCGTGCAGATGGTTTAGCAAAAATCATAGCTAATGATTTATTGTTGAAAACTTTATTATCTTCTCTCTTGCGAAACTTTGATTTTACTATTTTAGCTAAATCTAAAATTTCCCATAATTCCTCTTTACTGTAGTCTGATATATGAAGAAAATGCTTTACCGACATCTAATCTCTATCTATTCTTGGAGCTAAGAGAAACTTAACGTTACCCTGTGCACCGGTAACATCATCCACAGCCAAATCTGCATCAATTTTTACTGGAAGATCGGAGCCAAGCATAATATGTAATATTCGATCAGCAGGAAGAGAATTAACCATCAATGAAAAATATTCTAGTGAAAAGAGTGAAGTACAATCCTCCGATGAACTCAGTTTTTCAAGCTGTTCTTTACCAAGTGATAAATCAACTCTGTTCTGGTTATCTCCCTCACAAACAAGTCTAAAACTATCTTTTGAGGTTGAAAGTGCTATGTGATCGGAAACTGCTTTAGAAGCTTTAATTCCTTGACCTATTTCACCGGATGCAACACTAACGGCAGCAGGTAAATCTAGCGAAGGGACTTTAGGATCTGGCATACCTGATGTGTCAAGGAGTGGCATAGCTCTTGTCAAGTTACCAATATTGACTACTAATCGATTAAGCTCATCATCTTTTTCCAAAATCACCATTTCATCTTTTCCTGCCATGGTAAGTACACTTTTGAATTTATCAATATCTAAACCCATTTGGATATCGCTAACTTCAAAACTGTCAAATGCAGATTTCATTAGATTGGCTTCAATCATGGCAACATGCGATGGATCAACTGCTTTAACTTGGAGCCCATCTTCACTTACATTTATCTTTGCTTCATCTACTAATGAACCCACTGTTCCGATGAATTCTTTCAGGCTATCTGCTTTAATTCTGGCTTTAAACACTACTTACCTCTGATGTCGATTGGTGACCGATATTTAACTATTGTTTATGATTTTCATAGTAGCATTAATATAATATACTTGGTTCCGATGAATAATTAGTTTTACTCGTGGAGGAGTTTTTTGTCAGAAAAAGATTTGAAAAAAGGTACAACAACCATAGGACTAGTTTGTAAAGACGGCATTGTGTTAGCTACAGAAATGAGGGCTACAATGGGAAACCTCATCGGACACAAGACAACGCAAAAACTTTTCAAAATATCCGATAACATGGGATTGACAGTTGCTGGACTAGTAGGAGATGCGCAAATGCTTGCTCGTTGGCTTTCAGCTGAAGTCAAACTATATGAACTTAAAAATGGCACTAATATGTCGCTAAAAGCTGCTTCTACCTTGATGGCAAATATAATGAACGGACGAAGATACATGCCGTTCTGGGTTCAATTATTACTAGGAGGAATCGATTCTGAAGGTGGTCACGTCTATTCACTAGATGCCGCTGGAGGCTCGATACCAGATAAATTCCAAACAACTGGATCTGGTTCTCCTTTTGTATACGGTGTTTTAGAAGACAGATTTAAAGAGAATATGTCTGTAAAAGAAGGGAAAGAATTGGGGGTAAGGGCATTAACTGCAGCTATGAAAAGAGACTCAGCTTCAGGTGATGGCATATCAATGTGTGTAATTGATTCGAAAGGATATCACAAAGTTTCTTTTGATGAAATAAACAAAATTCAAGCTAATTTGTAGACGAAAGTCAGCAATTTAAGGAAGGTCAAATGGCCGTAGAGGACGTAATTAAATTAGTAAAGAAAGTCGCAACAGAGGTCATTCCAGACACAATCACATTCACTGATGTCAAAGTCGAAGCTTCGAATGTAGTTTTATACACGCCCAACCTAGAAATATTTTCCGACAACAATGATTTGATTAGGAAACTAGCTCAAAATGTGAGAAAAAGAATTGTAATTAAAGCTGATTCAAGTGTAAGAAAGCCTATTATATCTGCAAAACAAAAACTCAAGGAAATTCTCCCAGAAGAAGCTGGCGTAGTTGACACAAGATTCGACGAGATAAATGGAGATGTGATATTAGAAGCAACAAACCCAGGTAGAGCTATCGGAAAGCATGGGGTAGTTTTAAATCAAATTCGAAGAGAAATAGGTTGGAATCCAGTTATTGTTAGGTCATCACCTATGGAGTCTAGGACACTAAAAGATATTAGAAACTACATGCTTGAGGATAAAGTAGCTGAAGGAAGAAAGAAATTTTTAACTAAGGTTGGTAAAAAAATATTCAGAGATACTATACCTGGTGAACAACACGTGCGTGTTACTGCACTTGGTGGATATAGAGAAGTAGGAAGGTCATGTCATCTACTCATGACAAAAGACAGCAAAGTTTTGGTCGATTGTGGCTTCAACCCTGGCAATGAAAAAGAACCAAGCCCCTTCCTAAGCGCACCTGAAGTTACTCCTTTAGAGGGAATTGACGCTGTTGTATTAACACATGCTCATCTTGACCATTCAGCACTACTTCCAATGCTTTTTGTTTATGGTTTTGACGGGCCAATATACTGCACTCCTCCAACAAGAGAATTATCGTCTTTGTTACAAAACGACTTCATAAAAATTCAAAATTCTGAAGGTAAAAAAGTTCCATACAACACTGAACAAATACGTCAAGCGATAAGAAATACAATTCCTTTAAACTACGGTGATACAACTGACGTCTCACCTGACCTAAAGTTGACTTTTCACAACTCTGGCCATATATTAGGTTCAGCTGCTGCTCACTTTCACGTGGGTGACGGACAATACAATCTCGTTTTCTCAGGCGATATTAAGTTTGAAAATACATGGCTTTTTGACAGAGCCGTAAATCATTTCCCACGCCTCGAAGGGCTAATTATGGAATCAACTTATGGAGGATATAATGATTTTCAACCTGCTAGAGAAGAAGGTTCTAGGGCACTATACGATATAATTAATCGGACTGTAGAGAAAAAAGGAAAAATACTGATTCCAGTATTTGCAGTTGGTAGATCACAAGAAGTTATGCTTGTTTTGGAAAAATTACATTCAGAAGGAAAACTAAAGGATATGCCCGTGTACCTAGATGGTATGATATGGGAGGCAACCGCTTTACATTCTGCCTATCCTGAATATCTCAATAATAATCTAAGAAACAAGGTATACCAAAACCAAGATAACCCATTTAGATCTGAAATTTTCAACAAGGTCGAAAGCACAGAAATGAGACAAGAAATCTGTGGCAGAGAGGAGCCTGCAATTGTTCTAGCAACATCAGGAATGGTGAACGGTGGGCCCGTAATGGAATATCTAAGACACTGGGCGCCTGATTCGAATAGCACTATGGTTTTCGTAGGATACCAGGCTGCGGGAACTATGGGGCAGAGAGTACAGCAAGGTGCAAAAGAGATACATCTTTATGATCGTGAGAAAGGTGGCACAGTCCCAGTGAAAGTGAATATGAACATAGAAACATGTGAAGGTTTTTCAGGACACAGTGATAAAAGACAATTAATGAGGTATCTAAGAACGATTAGACCACGGCCTAAAATTGTTTTACTTAACCACGGCGACCCTCAAAAATGCGAGCAATTTGCAAATGATATCAGAAGAAAAGTTCGTTTGGATGCAAGAGTTCCCAGTAATCTAGAAACTATAAGGTTTATGTGAAATGAAAAGTGTAGAAGACAAAATTATTGAAGTTTTAAACGAACTAGAAAAATGGGAAAGTCGTAAAGAAAAAGTTAAAGAAAGATATGACAGAGGCGATGCAGATAGAACAGAAATTGAAAGAATTAATGAACAAATTTCGCATTATAAAAATCTTTTGAGTGATATGAAAAAGAAGATGAATAGTACAGACATCTCAAGAACCATAGCAAGAAGTAGTAACTAATAATTAATATCCTACATTTGATGGATTGGAATAGGTGAGGTGGCAGAGCCCGGCTATGCACGCGACTGCAGATCGCGACCACGGGAGTTCGAATCTCTCCCTCACCACCACTACATTTTTTCAGGGGCTTCGACACCTAAAATATCTAAGGCATCGAACAAAATTCTTTTTGAAACCAAAACTAGATTGAGTCTAAAACTCTCATTTACGTCTCCAATTACTTTACAATCTCTATAAAAATTATTGAACTTAGAAGATAACTGATGAACATAGCTGGGAATTAGATGAATACCAAATTTATCTATTGCAGAATCGACAGTTTGTGGCCATTTAACAAGGAATCTTAACAAAGCAATCTCTGATTCTGTCAAATTTTCTTCAATACTCCAAGGTGGCACTTCTGCCCCATATCTATCCAAAATAGAACACATCCTAGCATGTGAATACATTGCAAAAGGAGCTGAATCTCCTTGAATGCTTAATGCATCCTCCATGCTAAATGTAAAACCCTTCTCGGGCTGAACTTTTAGTATATTATATCTCAATGAGCCAATACCTATTTTTTCCGAAAGTATGTGCTTTTCACTATCACTCATTTCAACATCATCAAGTCTTTCAAATGAAGAGGTAACGATTTGATTCATCATATCATCTAGATAAACAACACGTCCTGCCCTGGTCGACATCTTACCTCCTGGGAGATTTACAAACGAATAGAACAAATTATCTGGCTTAGATGACTTCAGCTGGTCTAGAGCTATATTCAGTAAAGTACTTTGAAGCTTATGATCTTCACCTAATATATTTAATGCTCTTTCATATCTTTTGAATTTATTGAGATGGTAGGCTATATCTCTAGTTGTGTAAAGACTTAAACCATTATTTCGAGTAAAGAAAAATTTTTGATTTCTACCAGCTATATTTTTATCTTCCAGATCAAGATAGAATGCGCCATCTTCTTCGACGCAAAGTGAACTCTCCTTCAATAAGTCTATTACTTCATTAACACTGCCGTCAAGAATTAGATCAGACTCATGAAAGTAATTATCAGCCTCGGCATTTAATCTCTGTAGAGAAGCCTTCATACCCGACAACATCATTTCCGCAGCCTTTTTCACTTCTAGTAAGGCTTCTCTGTCACCACCTTCTATTTTCTCCATTGAGCTGTATATTTCGGCTTTAACGTGTTCATCCTCTTTCAAATTGTCAGAAGCTTGCCTGTAGCACTCAACTAATTTATGATCCATCTTGTCTGAATCGCCTCCTTCATAATTTTTAATTCCATAAGCAACAGTAGCTGCTTGCCTCCCAGTGTCATTTACATAATATTCAGTTGACACATTATATCCTCCGTACTTGAATAATCTCGAAACACTATCTCCAATTATGGGATTTCTCGCTCTGCCCATGTGAAAAGGCCCCGTTGCGTTAGCTGAAGTATGCTCAATTAATATTGAATCTTTTTTACTAGTTCCTCTCCCAAAATTATCAACGCTAAGCTCTGTAAAAACTTCATCTATAATCTCATCCCAATTCAATATTATATTACAAAAAGCTTTGATTACAAACGTACTTTTTATGTAATTTATATCAGCTACTAATCCCGAGACATCAAGAGCTATTTGCTCAGGATCCTTATTCAAAACTTGTGCACCAGGGAAACAAATTATCGATAAGTCTCCTTGAATAGGATTATTTTCAATTGGAAGTTGGGGATAATTTTTTTTCTTCAGAACGTTATTAATATCAGATATCACTGATTCTTTAATTCCGTTTATAACTCTGCTCACAGTTATATCTAAGTATAAGCTGTTTTAAACCTATCCAATGTATCTTGGAATGGAAATATTAGCTTCTACTGGTACTTGCTCGTTAACTTTTTGTAGCTCCTTTTCAAGAGAAGCTGCCTCTTCAAGTAAAGGCTTCGGATCTAAGTCAATCTCTAACAATAATTTATCAATAGCTTCTATAATTTTTGAAGCTGCTCGAGCGTCTGGGATATCTTCTTCAACTTCTGCCAAAAGACCTAAAACACTTATCGACCGTAATTTACCTTCATTGAGCATCACACCTGTAAAACCTCCTATCGTTCCGAATTCGAAAGGAGTAACTTTTGCGTCTGCAATCCATTGTTTAGAAGACTCTGTAGATGTTATTCCATAAATTATGGACTCTTTTTCATCTCCATTGGGAGGAACCGAAAAACCTTCAGCAGTTATAAAACTTGTACATCCTTTGTCCTTTGCCCAATCATAAATACTGTTTACCAAATCTTTTGTGACTGTTGCCGGAGGAACAAAATCACTAACACAGATAACAATTTGATTACATTTACCATCATTGCATACTTGTTCGCCGGCGTATAATCTCATAGGATGATTAGGAATTCCATCCTTAACAACTGAAATTGAAGGAAAAGCAAAACCATCTATGATACCAATTTGCTCAAGTTTAAGATTATTAACTAGAAAATTAGCAACGATATTTCCGACCAGGCCAACACCAGGCAATCCACAAATAAATGTTGAACCTTTGAGATCTTTAAGTAAAGTCTGTCTTATTTCGATACCATTACTCATAGAAGTTCATCTAAATCTGCATCTTCTTCTAGATCGGGTAAATCTGAATCGTCATCTAGTAAATCCCCTAGGTCATCATCAATCTCATCGTCTTCATCTGAATCGTTGAAATCTTCTTTTAATGAACCGCCACCGACAACTTTCAGTCTCGTCCAAAGAGAAAATTCGGTTATGTCACTGCGACTTGCAAATCTTTTTGCATCACTAACCGTTCTAAATTTACCAAGAACGGGGTCGCCTTCGCCAGGTTCTGCAGGTAGCATAACATACCTTTCTTTATTTACGATATCGCCAACGAGAAGACGGACAGCTTTAAGGACTTCAGGATTTGATTGAGACATATTTACTCTAAATACCTATCTAACCACGTTTAAATACTTTTTTGGTACATTAATAGTAAACCAAAGAAGTTAATTAATCCCTTGTTTCAGTAAAAATATGTCTAATCGTAAAAATCTTGTATTAAGAGGAGTTGCAGAATGCGTTACTGAGAACGAGTTAGACAATTTACTATCAAAAAAAGACTCTCCAAGAGCTTACATTGGTTTTGAACCCTCAGGATTACTTCACGCTGGGTCACTAGTCCCAATGCTAAAATGTAGGGAACTCATGGATGCCGGTTTTGAAGTTACAATCCTACTAGCAGACTGGCATGGATACATTAATGACAAATTGGGAGGAAGTTGGGATAAACTAAATGCTGGCGTAGAATATCAAAGACAAATGTTCTCTGTTTTTTGTCCAGGTGTTAAATTCAAAACAGCAAACGATTTGGTACATGGCGAAGGATATTGGGAAATGGTTCTTCGTGTTTCTAAAGCTAGTAGCTTAAAACGAATGAGAAGGGCCTTATCTATAATGGGACGAGACGAAGTAGACGGTGACAAAGACATGTCAAAGTTCTTTTATCCAGCAATGCAAGCAACCGACATTTACGCTCTAAATGCAGATTTAGCTTTAGGTGGAATGGATCAGCGCCACGCACACATGTTGGCTAGAGATGCTGCAGATAAACTAAAGCTCCCAAAGCCTGTTGCACTACACACCCCGCTGCTTGGCTCGTTATCTGGTCCAGGTAGAATGGATACTGATGCTAAAATGTCAAAATCGGATCCTACAGGAACCTTATTAATTCACGATTCCAAGAAAAAATTAACCAAAAAGCTCTCGAAAGCATACTGCCCTCCTGAGAGAGAAGGCAACCCGGTTTTAGATATATGGCAATATTTGCTTGAACCTGCCTTAGGAAACATCATAATCGAACGGCCTGAAAAATTTGGAGGAAATCTGACATTCGACTCATATGAAAAATTAGAATCCGCCTACTTGTCTGGTTCATTACATCCATTAGATCTAAAGAATGGAACAGCCGCGGCGCTCTACCAGATAATTAAACCAATGCAAGAGTCATGCGAATCCAATCCTAAAAATTATACTTCACTTCTTTCTGCAATTAAGTAATTTAGGAGGTTTAATATTTGTGATTTGTAAGATATTATCTACATCTGGAACGATGGAAATCATTTGAGTTAACCACAATTTAAATTCAACTAAGTTGATATTTCTATACTCCTTTGGAAATGTTTGTAACAGCTCAGGTAACTGCCTCATCAGTCTCTTAGCAGCTGCTAAATTTCCAGTCTCTAAATGCACTGCCAGTGCGTCTGCTTGAGCTAATGTTTGAACTATATCTTTTTCATTTCGATCATCTAATTCAAGCCAAATATCTTCGAAAAGCTCGTGAGCTTCAAAATATTCATCCTTATTATGTTCCAAAATTGCA
>JAYYHK010000008.1:0-9446 GCA_036148495.1 Thermoplasmatota archaeon
AATTCAGGAATAGCTTCCCAGTCGTTTACAGCTTCATCGTTATTTCCACTAGTTGCTAATTGGTAGATGAAACTAGAACCACTTCCATCAATCGCGCTGCCAGCACCCCAAACACCAGCTTTTACCATCTCTTCCCCAGACTCACATATATCATCTATTGTCGAACCATCATCATTCCAACATACTGCATCTATGATAAATTCATATCCATCAGCAGCATAAACTTGGCTGTTGCTAGGATTTGCGTCGCTCATGTAGATACCATCATCGTCATTTAGTGAACAATCATTTATTGTTTTAGTTGCTTGGTATTCAATGCCTCCTGAGAAGCTACATACAGGTGTGGTACCTCCATCTTTATAGATTTCAATTCCAGCCAATGACATGTCATTATCTGCTCCAGATGTGGTGGATGGATTGTTATTGTAAATTGTAACTGAGTTTGTACTTGGATTAATTTTACTTATCATTAATCCACCTGCGAAAGCCCTTTTTTCATAATTAACCATTCGTACTTCATCGATTTGTCCATCAAAATCGTCATGCCCACTGTAATCACTTTCTCCAAAGTATACGTTATTTGTTCCTGAAGGTTCACTTCCAATTACAGTTGCATCATCAACTTTCACAGCTACCCCATTAACAAAGATAGTAATATCTCCATTAGTTTGACCATTGGCATCGTGGACCACAGCAATATGATACCATTGATTTGTATTGAAATCAACTCCACTAGTTCTTACTCTATCAGAGGGATCACACTCATTTGATGCGCTATCAGCATAGCAAAGTTCCAGCTCATCACTAGTTACTAGTCCAATGCTCAATTCTTTCTGATTTGTGAAAGTTCCATCATTGTCGCCAATAAAGAAAATAGCTCCGTCATTTGAGACATCAGTGTTAAACCAAGTTTCGAAAGACCAGTCAGCTGTAATGTCTATACCGGAATAAGATCCTGTGAGGTAATCATCACTTCCTTGCATGTCAACTCCACCATCAATATACCCCATGCTTCCATCATATACAGCACCACCGATTTTTGATAAACTTCCTCCGGCAGCGGTTGAACTACATGAGTCTGCCAATGAATTACTATTCATGCGGTAATAGAAAAAACAATTGCTTCCACTATTCACATATCTTCCCTCATCGTTATTCAAATCAAAATCAGTTGATGAATCTTGGTCACCATTCCATGAAATTATGTGAATCCAATACTTTCCATTGGGAACTTCCAGCTCTAATTCGCTACCACTTGCAGCAGCATCAACAGCTACACCCTCTGACCATGCCCAATCATTCACGTCAGTTCCTGTCCAGTCTTTAACAACTCTTAGTGTGATAATCCCATGGACACCTTTAATTTCTACCATTTTTTCAGCACCTATTCCAGTACCTAGTGATGAATATCCGGTAGTGTAATCATTATCTGTGTCAACCAAAACGTAAATTGTATCTTCACCAGAAATTACAGGAAGTTCAAAAGTTTCTTGATTAGATGTACCAACTGGTTCATTATTACTGTAAGATCCAGTTTTCAAATCAGGCATGGATTTAGCAGTGTATGAAGGAATCGATATTCCATTCAGCATGTTACCTTTAACGTTCATGTACATGAAGTATTTTGCGTTATCTTCAACTGCAGCATATTCTTCTAGGGTAATGTGTTCAGATTCAGCGCTATTTATGTAATCAACGATTTTGTCGATATTATTCCAATCTCCAAAATATCCGTCAACTACTATGCCTTCTCCGTAATTGTTGGAATTAGCTTCATTTCTCATTTTTTCAACAGTAGACTCAATTGAAAAATGGCCATCTTTAAGTGAGACTACCGTGTCAGCCAAATCAATCATATCATTGTTGTTGGTTGTTTGCCACACAATTTTCATTTCATCAGCTGCTGAACTGCCTAAATCGAATAGAGGAACTTGAGTTTCAGTATTAACTCCTTTAGTTCTTGAATTAACAGAGCTTAATGCAAAAAATCCATTCCAATCATTTGTTTCTCTGTTATCATTGAATGAATATAGAACAGAACTTAGGACAGTTTGTCCTTTGCCATACATCTCAACCATTTGATCGGCGCCTACACCAGGCAGTGAATATCCAGTATCTGCGGAATTATCTGAATCAATCAATATTCTAATTGTATTTACTTCAGAGGATGCAAATATAGGTTCATTAGTAGTAGTAAGTAAAGACAAATAAATTGAATCAGTGTATGCACTTGTTCCGATAATGTCGATATTTGCACTATTTACATTGTTAGCTTCTTGCTCGGTTTGGCTTATTCCAATCCAGTCATCCACTTCTCCATCTACAGTTATTGCACTATTATCTTCAGATTCCCACAGTAGCAATATTGACATCCCTGCTAAAATTAGTAAAAATGCTGCAGCTCCTGCAAATGTTGCATTTCGGTTTGCTGCAGATACTAAAGGAACACGAGAGTAACCTCCAATACCAGCACCATTTGTAAGACCATTACCATTTGTAAGACCATTACCATTAGTTAGACCATTACCGTTTGTTAGACCATTACCGTTTGTTAGACCATTACCGTTAGTTAGACCATTACCGTTTGTGAGACCATTACCGTTAGTTAGACCATTACCGTTAGTTAGACCATTACCGTTAGTTAGACCATTGCCGTTAGTTAGACCATTACCGTTGGTTAGACCGTTACCATTAGTTAATCCGTTCCCGTTAGTTAGACCATTACCATTAGTTAGTCCGTTACCATTGGTCAGTCCATTACCGTTAGTTAGACCATTACCGTTAGTTAGACCATTACCGTTTGTGAGACCGTTCCCGTTTGTGAGTCCATTGCCATTAGTAAGTCCGTTACCATTAGTTAATCCATTACCATTAGTCAAGCCATTGCCGTCTTTTAGACCACTGTCTCTTTTTTCTTTCATTTTGTCTCACCTTCGAAAGTTAATCATCACAGAAGAAAGACTATATAATGATGTTGCGTGATTATCCTCAGCTATATATGCACTGCATAAAGTCTATTTTTTACTTTTTTTGGCAGCTTTTTTAGTGGTTTTTTTCTTTTCCTTTTTTGGTTCAGGCTTTGTTCCCTCATAGTGTTCTAAAAATTCAATATCTGTAACATCGGTATGCTTTCTTATTGCAGCAACAACTCTGTACTTTGCTTGAAACCAGTTGATATCAAATTTAGTCCTTTCAGGCAAATTTATAGAGGCAACGCCTTTCTTCACATCGATTTTGAAATCCTCATCCGAAGGATATTCCATGTTGAAAAGAGCTTTTATTTTTTCATCTACTTTTTTAATCGTAGAATTTACAGTATACCTAAACGTGAGCTCTTTTCCAGCAAGTCCAGGATTAAAGTCAACTCTAACTCTTGATCCATAAACATTAGCTAGGATTCCCATTTTTCCTTCTATGTTGACCTCTTCACCAACAAAGCCCTTTGCATTAGGACATAGCCTTCTAAATTTCGAAACCGACATTGTTTCTATTAATTTTGTATCTCTTGGACCATATGCATCTTCAGGCGATATTTTGACTTCAGTTGTTTTTCCAACTTTTGCGTTTTTCAAATCATTTTCAAGACCAGGGACCAATCTTCCATCTCCTACAACTACAGTTATTGGTGCGTAGACTCGGTTTTCTACAATCGAGTTCTCTTTTTTTGCAATTTTTTCTAATGTAGTATCGAAAAGAACACCTTCAGTCCGTCCTTCGTAGTCTAATGTTATAATGTCACCATCTTTCAAGGCCATATTTCTGTCTAAAAGCCGGAGTATTAAGCGCTTATGTTGGAAGAAAGTCTTCTTAATGGGCTATATTGCTATCTAATAATGCAGACGAAACCCGCTCGTTCGATGGTTTTGCCAAGAATGGTTGTAACCGGGCCTGGAGTACTGGAACAAATTCCAGCAATAATTGCTGAATTAGATATTCCTGAACGAGGACTTATTGTTTGTGATACAAATACTTTAGATATTGCAGGTAATCAAGTGATAGACTATTTGGAAGCCGGAGGCCATCCTATGCAAAAGGTGGAAATCAAACGAGCTAATATAGATGAACTTGAGAGAGTGGAAGCTTTCTCTGAAAATATTGACTTTTTAGTAGGATTAGGAGGAGGCCGGCCTATTGACATAGCCAAGCAAGCAGGTTTTAACAAAAATATTCCGTTTATATCTATACCTACTGCAGCCTCTCATGATGGATTTGGTTCTGCGAGAGCGTCAATCAGAAGGGATGGGCTAAAAACATCGATGCAAGCAGTACCTCCAATAGCAGTTGTTGCTGACACCGAGATAATTTCAAAAGCTCCAAAAAGATTACTTGCAGCAGGAGTCGGCGACATAATTAGTAACCAAACAGCAGTCTTGGACTGGAAGCTAGCAGGACAAAAAGCAGATTACAGTGAATATGCAGCTGCTTTGTCTGAAATGGCAGCAGAATTAGTTGAAAATGACATTTCTAAAGTGGCCACTGGCAAAGAAGAGGGAGTTCGTTTAGTAGTTAAAGCATTGATTTCTAGTGGCGTTGCAATGTCAATTGCAGGTACTTCAAGACCTGCTAGTGGAGGCGAGCATAAATTTTCACATTGGTTAGATTCAAATTGCGATTCGCCAGCATTGCATGGAGAGCAGTGTGGCCTTGGATCTATAGTAACTATGTACTTACACGGTGGAGATTGGGAAAGAATAAGAGATACTTTACTCGCAGTTGATGCCCCAGTTAATTCAAAGAGAATAGGTATAGCTAACGATGTTATTCTCAAGGCATTTATTAATTCTAAAGAGATAAGGCCTCAGCGATTAACGATTTTGGATAGGGTTAGTGATAGGGAAATTGAGGAAGCTGCACTAGTTACCGGAGTTATCAGTTAAATTTTCTTCAATTAAAGTTGATACCCATAAAACTACTACTGTTATAAAAATTACAGGAGTGCTTATGTGAAATCCTTGGGTAAACCATTCCGGAATTGTATTTCCTGTACTTGCTGTCCAGTAAGACCATGCTACTATGATTTCTCCAGCCAAAATGGAGATTATACAACTATTAGCTCTTACTCTTTTCCAATATAGTACAGCCACTGTAGTCGGGAACAGAACGGCTAGCCCAGTAAAGGCTTGTGAAACAATGTTGAATATAGTATCTGGAGGATCATATGCTAGAATTAAACCAATTATAGCTAAAACTATAATTAAAATTCTTCCAATTTGTTTTTCATTTTCTTCTTTTATCTCAGTAATCTCAGGTAAACCGTCTTTAGTTATTATGGAGGACATTGCAAGAATTTGCGAGTCAGCTGTGGACATGAAAGCAGCTATAGCACCTACACAAACTATAGCTCCAGCCCATAGAGGTGCATATTCGGTAAGTATCAATGGAAGTATATTGTCTGATTCGGTTCTAGTTAAATTCCTTTCAAAATCAACAATATTTCCAAACACGCCTATTATAACAGGAAACAAGAATAGAATTGGTACTACGGTTGGATATAGCCAAGCGGCAGTACGAATGGCCTTATCATTTTCGGCAATATAAAATCTAGAAAATAGTTGTGGAAACATTGGTACGGTTATCGGCCATAAAATACTGTACGAAAAGATTATTTGCCATGTAAAATTGCCTTCCCTTACAAACTTTTCAGGCTTATTGTCCCATAGAGATTGTCCAGCCTCACTAAACCCTCCAATATCTTCATTTAGGAAGAAACCAATTACAAATATTGTTAATATTGCAAACATCAAAATACCTTGGAACACATCAGTCATTGCAGATGATCTCATTCCTCCCAGTGTGAGATAGACAATCATTACACAAGTTAGAAAGAATGCACCTGTAAAGTATGGTATTTGTCCATCAGACAATGTTTCTAGAAGTATCCCAGCCCCCATTGGCTGGGTTGCGAGATAAGGTAGTGTGAATATTACTAAAACTGAGCCATAAATCCACCCTAAATACTTAGATTTAGTTTCTCCGGCTATCAGCGCAGGAGGTGTCATGTACCCTTTTTCTTTTCCCAGTTTATAGATTGGTATTCCAAGTAATAGTATAGAAAGTCCAACAAGCGAAGTTCCCATTGCCATTATTCCATAAAAACCCCAACCAGCGCGATAGCTTGCACCAGCAAACCCTAGGAAAAAAAATGCTGAGAAATTGGTTGCAGCTAATGTACAAAATAAAACCCAAGGATTTATTTTTCGTGATGCTACAAAATAGTCTTCAGCAGTATCTTCCTTACTTCGTCCATAGAATCCTATAGCTATTGAAATACACAAATATGAAGCTAGAATGATAATAATTATGCTTAAATCACTCATCTAGTTTCCACTCCTTAGAAAATAGTAATAGGCTGCAGGCTAATGCAAATTGAATTACAATAAGGTAAAGAACCCAAAGTGGGAACCAATCATATATTCTATTATTTGAGTTCCAATTCCAGAAATCAATACTTAATGCAAATAATGTTAAAAAAATAATTGCCCAAATTTTATTTCTCTTCGTCTTTGGGAACCAGAATGGTAAAAGCTCCCAATTCTTTTTACTCAAGTTTGTAATCTTTCAATAAGTTCAGATTTTGTCCCAGATACAGGCAAATTCTTTTCTTTTAGTAATTCTTTTAGTTCAGCTACTTTCATTGATGAATAATCAACAACTTCGCTGATCTCTTCGGCGGCTCCATCGTCTTCATTAGTTTCAGAAACTGATTCTTCAACGATTTCCTCAGTTTCATTTGAGCTTAGAATTTTTTCTAGTTCATCTTCGTCAGGGGGAACTTCCATTATACTTGCCGGATTCATTACATTAATTTTTGAAATTTCTACTCTTTTCGTAGGGTAGGTTGTTTTTAATTTTGCGGCAGCGTCTTTGCTTAGCTCTCCTGAATAAATTTTCTTTAACGCTTCAGATAGTGTTAATTTTGTTAAAGTTTTCTCAATTATCTCATGGGTTAAAGCTCTTAAAATTCTTTCCTGAGACTTCTTAATCCTCTTATCAACCATTATGATTGGTTTTATACGAATCTGCACGTCATCTTTTAGTTTCAAAGCAAAATTGCAGTCTATGCGACTGTTTCTTCTTCTTGTTAATGCTCTCTTGTAATCTGAAGTCAATCTGTGGCCATCAAAAGATGTAAAGGCATTATTTCCTCGAGTTTCATGTACTCTGAATTTGATCATGAAATTTTTTTGAGTATAGTCTCCAGTAAGTTTCTCTAGTGGTACTTCTGCAACTCTGCCGTTTACAAACTCAGGGTTGTCTGCAGGAGTATGAGCCATAATTGTGTAGTTGAACATTGATGGTGCGTGAAGACGATACCACACTTTGCTTTTCCACTTGTCTTTAACTTTTGTTCGTGTGACTTTTGCCAAAGTTTCTCCGTATGAACTGTAAGTTCAGGCTGCGACGACTGGACAGGGTTAAATATACGTTGCGCTGACATCGTAGTATCATGTTTGATAAATTATTGCTAGCAGTAGACCCATCGAAGCGTCTCAAGCCTGCACGAGAGTATGCAATAGCTTTATCAGAAAAATTAGAAGTGCCTCTAGTGGCAGCATTCATTTCAAACCCTAAGAAAGCGGGTACAAGTACGGCTTCTTTGGATACAAGAGATGGTTTCACAGCACTAGGCAAAAGGCAGCTTAAACAAATAGTTGACGCAAATAAGTCAATTAAAATTAAACCGATAATTAAGAGAGGTAAAAGACATAAAGTTTTGGCTAGGATGGTAGAAGATGGAATAGGAGATACATTAATTTTAGGTCCATTTCGATCATATTTGTCTAGGTTATTTACAGGTTCCGAGGTTGAGCGAATTTTAGAGTATGAATCATCTCACGCTTTTGTTGTAAGAAACGAACATCCACTACCAGGACCCGGTTCGCCAGCACTTGTAGTAGTTGATGGCAATGATTTTTCTAATAAAGCAATATCTTCAATTGAAGATTTTGCCAGGAAATTTGGATGTGACATAGAATTACTATATCTGGGAAAAAATAGGATTAACACTGATTTCATGGATTCAACAGTGATTTCCTTAAGGGATAGGTTAGGGGAAAACTTCCATATTACATCAACAATTATTCCACATTCTTTTTTCAAGTCCAGAAGGGCAATAACTAATTCTGTAGCTGTTGCAGAAGGAGCTAGAATTGTTGTATTACCAGTTATAAATCACTTAGTTAGTGAGTTTCTTTTGCATCAGGTAGTTTTAGATGCCTCGGTTCCGGTTTGTGTGATCAGATGAGTAAAGATGAAGATTTTCAAAATATGCTAGATAATCTAGATATTGTTGTTGAATCAATGGAAGACGGGCATACAGTCATTACTCCTCGTATACATCATGAAAATAGAGGAAAAACTCTGTTAGAGTTACAAAAAGAATTATTAGATCCTGACGCCAGACAACATGCTCTTTACCGGCTTTACATAAATCCAACCTTTAGAAAATTAGTTGCAGGAATTGTAATTGTGTCAATAATTCACATTTTACTTTTCTTCTTTGCGACTACCTTGTCAACTCCTGGAAGAAATGTTTTTAGTTTATTTTTGTTGATAATTTATTTGTGGGTTTCCGAAACTTTTCCATTACCGGTTACTGCGCTAATGGCAGGCGTAGCTTTAGTTTTACTCGGAGAGGATAGGGATTTGGCCTTTGCTTCATACGCTGCAGATTCAGTATTCATGATTCTTG
Organism: Thermoplasmatota archaeon; assembly: GCA_036148495.1. Lineage (GTDB taxonomy): Archaea > Thermoplasmatota > Poseidoniia > MGIII > CG-Epi1 > CG-Epi1. The sequence goes on from JAYYHK010000008.1 coordinate 8,693, forward strand.
GTTCTTTGATTATAGCTCAGGGAATAACTAAATCTGGAGCTGAAAATCTGATTATCAGGAGGTTACTAGGTCCTTTCACAGGTTCAAATTATGCTTTAATTTTAGGAATAATAGTTATCTGCAGTTTCATGGCAGCAATCATTCCAGATCACAGTGTTGCAGCTATAATGCTACCTCTAGTCTTAACCGTTGCGGATAAAACAGATATCAAAGAAAAAAATAATGAAATGATTGCTCTAGTATTAGCAGTAGCCTTCTCTTGTTCCATTGCAGGTTTGGCAACTCCGTCAGGAGGGGCAAGAAATGTAATTGCTATGGGTTTCTTAGAAGAAATTTATGACATTAGGATATCATATGTCCAATGGGTTATTCTAGCAGCGCCTATTACAATAGCACTTATTCCAGCTGTTTTCCTAACTTTAGTAATCGTTAACAAGGTCAGTTATAGAAGAATCGATTATATACAAGAAACTGGTAAGTCAATTGATGACCGACAAATTTTAGCCTTATCTATCTTAGTGTTAACTTTTGGATTATTCTTAACATCTGGTTTTAATGGGTTGACATTGGGTACATGTGCTATGATTGGAGGTATCATGATGCATGCCACAGGGGTTTTGGAGTGGGAAGACAGTCGTCAGCGCTTACGCTGGGGCGTAATGTTCATCTACGGTGCAGCGTTGACCATGGGTAAGGCAATGGTAAATCATGGCGCAGCCGATTGGCTTGCAGGAGGTCTGTATCAGATGGCAGA
>JAYYHK010000009.1:0-7312 GCA_036148495.1 Thermoplasmatota archaeon
CCTTTTCTTCCTCTATGGAATTGTCTTCAATTTTCTCTTCTTCTGCCATTTAACCTTGTAAAGATATTATGGGTATATAATGCAAGTATTAAAACTGATGCTTAGAAAATTAATGACATCCGCAACCACCGCCACTATCGGGGCTGCTTGTTGTGCTGCATCCACAACCGCCGCCTCCGCCCGTGCTGCATCCGCAGCCTCCTCCAGTTTGGCCGGCTTGGGGTATAGGTTGGGTATAGTATGGATTTTCACCTTCTGAGTGGTCGGTCATATCAACAATTTCGTTAACTCCATCTACTTTTGCTACAATGTAAGATTCAACTCCCTGTTTTAGGGTGATACTTGAGGCAGTACATCCTTGACATCCTCCACCCATTGTAACGAATGCTTTTCCATCATTGACACTGTGAAGAGTAATAATTCCTCCATGTGCTGCAATGCTTGGATTAACATCATTTTTAATCAATAAATTTACTTGTGTGAATAAGTCTGCATCTCCGATATCCATAACTTCTTCTTCTACAGCAGGTTCACCGCTTTTGATTTGCTCACGAATAACTCCACCAATTTCCTTTCCAATTGCTGGCCAACTTTCAACGTTGTCACCAGTCAATGTAACTGCTGAACCGCTAATACTTACACCTGCGATGTATGGCAAGGCTAATAATTTTTCAGCTAGAGGAGCTTTGCTTGTATCAGACTCTTTATCAAAGCTTACAGGAGAACGAGAAAGTACTTCAGCTTCCAGCACAAATCTACACTTTTGTGGGTCTGCAGTTGGTTCGCCGCGTATTCTTATTTCCTGAGCTAACATAATTATTGAGTCCTATCGTGATTAATAAGAGTTATTATACATCAAAAGATGCGTTTGCAGTGGCGTCCTCACCTAATTTTCTCAAGAAAGAGAAGGTATAGATTCCAGCACCAGCACCTGGGCTTGGATCAGTGAAATTGAATCTTACTCCATATCTACCTACAGGAACTGATTCGGTAATTTTAACATCTGGAGGAATATCAGTTTCCTTAACAATTTTTTCTCCAGTTATTTCATCGACACAGTGTGCACAAGGACACATGAATCTGACATTGAATGCAGAAATTACGTGTTCAACATTATCTTGCCATTTGATAACTAATGTTTCTCCATCATTTGCTAAATTTATTTCTTGAGGTGCAAACGGAGATAGTTCCTCGTTCGTTACCACAGCCATTGCTTCAACCGCAATCAGTGATGCAATAGAATTGATATTATCATTAGAGTAAACAGTTCCATTGTCCATTGCTTCTCTAAGATCTTGACGAATTGGTATTTGACCGAGCATTGGTAATTCGAATTCTTCAGCTGCAGAGGTACCTCCACCTTCTCCAAATATGTGGAAAATTTCGTCTGAACCTGGTGGCGTGAAACCAGCCATATTTTCAACAATACCTAATATTGGAATCTTAACTTGTTGGAACATTCTCAAACCTTTTTCAGCAATAGTATGAGCAACCTCTTGAGGAGTTGTAACGATTACAGCTCCAGTTAGCGGAACAGTTTGAGATAATGTAAGTTGAATGTCTCCAGTACCGGGTGGCATATCGACGAATAAGTAGTCTAGTTCTCCCCAATCTACGGCACCTAGAAACTGCTGTACAAGTTGCGAAGCGATTGGCCCTCTCCAAACTACAGGAGTATCTTTAGTTGCTAAGAATCCCATAGACATAATTTTCATTCCATGAGCTTCTACTGGTTCCAAAACACCCTCTTGAGCTCCACCTAACTGGTGTGAGCCTAATCCAACCATATTTGGAATACTTGGTCCGTAAACATCAATATCTAGAATACCAACTTTTGCACCTGCATTTGCAAATGCTTCTGCAATACAAACAGTAACGGTTGATTTTCCGACTCCGCCTTTCCCAGATGCAATTGCAATAATATTTTTTACATTTTTGAGTGCTTGAGGAGTGTTTTGAGCATCAAGCGATGGCAATCTTTGGACTTCCCAATCTTTTTTGATTTCAATAGTTTCAATTCCATCAACATCCTTTAGTGCTTCTCTACATTTTTGTGCCAATTCTTCATGATTTGGCATTAAAGGAGCAGGCAATCTTAGAGTAAATCGTAACTCTTTGTCACCCATAGACATTCCTTTGATGTATCCTAAAGTAATTAGATCTTTATTGAAATAAGAATCTTTCACATTCGACAATGCGTCTGTGATTTCTTTTCCATCCATGTTAATTGTTCACCAAGAGTGGGTATATTGAATTAATCTTAAAAAAAAGTTGACGGCGTACTCAAGTTCCCGTGGGCTCGCGCACCACAGTACCATTGAATACGCTGGCGGGCTTAACTTCCGTGTTCGGAATGGGAACGGGTGATCACCGCCGCTATGGCCGTCAGACACATCTCGATTTAGAGGCTGTATATATTATTTGACTCCAATTATCCTTGAAAAATTACTTAGCTTCAGCGGCTGCTTTTCTTGATTCTTTAATTTTTTCAGATGCTTCACGTCTTGCAATTCTTTCCATTCTTCTAGATTGCACTCTTTCAGTGATTAACTTCATGTACATTGCGTCGTGTTCCATCAATGGAGAATCAGAAATAGTTAGCACATTGTAACCATTTTCCAAAATAACTTCAGCCAAATATTCGAATTTAATTTCACCTTTTTTGATTGGTGAATAGTGTCTTTCGTTTCCTTCGATATCGAATTCAACACCAGAGAAGTGGGTGTAGAATTTTGTTAAACCTAATGATGCTTGTAAATAATCAAAAACACGCTTGAAACTTTCTCGATCATTTAGCCATCTGTTTCCTCTTGCATGCAAGTGTGGCCAGTTGATACATGGTGCAGTTCCTTTAACACGGCGACACAGCTCAGTAATTTCTCTGATGCTACCAAAAAGGTCGTGTTTACCTGCTAATTCGAAACAAATTTGAGCAGTATATCCTTTTTCTAAGTAATGATTTCTCATTTCTTGGAAAATTGGAACTAATCGATTTATTGCTTCCTTTGAAGAGAGACCATTGTAAGGTCCAATGTGAGTAACAATTCTTCTTGCTCCAATCATATTGCCAACTTCGCCTGCAAATTCTAGAAACTTGATTGATTTGTTACGCATGTAACCATTGCCAAGGAAGTCCATGTAGTAAGGTGCATGAATTCCCATGTGAATGTCTAACGATTGTGCGATAGCACCCAACTCTTCGAAGTCATCTAGTTCGTCGACATATTTTCCTCTGACTAACTGTATTTCCATACAATGCAATCCTAATGCGTGTATGTCTTCAATTCCATCTCGAATATTTCTTCCTTTACAAGATAATGGGATTCCCGCAGGTCCATAACGTAACATTGGTCAGTGCGCATTGAGAGGTCCTATAATTACTATTGGTTACTTTTGGCCTTTTTTGGGCCTTTTTTTTGTTTTTTTTACATTTTTGTCTATTTTTTTAAGGGTCCCTCTTCTCGCACATTGTGAATCCCAAGACATTAGAGTCTAAATGGCAAAAAAAATGGGCCGAAGCCAAGGCCTACGAGTCAGAGCCAGGGGGAGCTAAAGAGAAGTATTTTGTTAATTGTCCATATCCATACATGAACGGATATTTGCATTTGGGACATGCTTTCACCTATTTGAGAGCAGATATGGTATCTAGGTACCAAAGAATGCAAGACAAAAACGTTCTTTTTCCGTTTGCTTTTCACTGTACAGGAACACCAATTGTAGCTGCAGCGCAGCGTGTTGAAGAAGGTGAAGAAACTCAAATCAAAGCATTGAAGCAGATGGGTTTGAGTGATACATTAATTAAAAAATTCTCAAAGCCGGAAGAATGGACTAAGCATTTTCCAGATAAGGCAATTCAAGATTTGAAAAAATTTGGTGCATCTATCGATTGGCGTAGAAGTTTCATTACAACTAGTTTGAATCCACCTTATGATGCATTCATACGATGGCAATTTAACAGATTACTAGCCGGAGAGTATCTAATCAAAGGAAGTTTTCCAGTAGTTTGGTGTCCAAAAAGAGGAACAGTTGTAGGCGATCACGATCGTCTATCTGGAGAGGGTGAAACTCCTCAAGAATATACATTACTAAAATTCAAAGGGGATGAGGATTACTTAGTTGCAGCAACACTTCGTCCAGAAACCGTATTTGGTCAAACAAATATTTGGATTGATGGTGAAGGAACGTACGCCAAAGCTAAAGTCGGAAATGAAACTTGGATTATGTCCGAAGAAATGCCCTCGAAGTTGGAATTACAAGGACACGGAGTAGAAGTTCTTGGTTCGGTTGAGGGCAGAGACATTATTGGTAAAAAATATCAGGCTCCTGAAATTCACAAGGAATTAATGGTCCTACCGTCTAAATTCTGTGATGCTTCAATAGGTTCTGGAATTGTAACTTCAGTTCCAAGTGATTCTCCGGACGATTATCAAGGATTAGTCGATCTTCAAAATTCTGAAAAAGAATGCAAATCATGGGGTGTTGATTTCTCCGAAGTCAGCAAATTAGAACCAATTGCAATATTAGATTCAGGTGAGATGGGAACATTACCTGCTCCAGATTTATGTAAAAAATTGGGAATTAAGGACCAGACCGATCGTAACAAGCTCGAAAAAGCTAAGCAAGATTTGTACTTACACAGTTTCAACAACGGAGTTATGCTAGATTCTTCAGATTTTATTGCAGGCAAACCTGTAGCTGAAGCTAGGGAAATGGTCAAAGACAAACTAGTTGAGAATAATGAAGCGATAATTTACTATGAATTAACAGGCCCAGTTAGGTCTCGTTGGATGGCAGATTGTAAGGTAAAAATAGTAGATAACCAATGGTTCCTAGCTTACGGAGATGAGAAGTGGACTGAAACTACAGAACTCGCTTTGAAATCAATGGAATTATATCCCTCAAAAGCAAGAAATCAATTCGAATATGTTTTACAATGGTTGAATAATTGGGCATGTGTTCGAGAGAAAGGTCTAGGAACTAAGTTGCCGTGGGATGAAAATTGGGTAATTGAATCATTAAGCGATTCTACAATTTACATGGCTTTCTACACAGTATCTCATCATTTGAAAGATCTGGATGAGAATAAATTAACAGATACATTGTTTGAAGCAATATTTGGGAGTGGAAATACAAAAGAGGCCGCAGAAGAATTGGGAATTCCTCAAGCAGATATTATTGACTGGAGAAATGAGTTCAATTATTGGTATCCATATGATCTTAGAGTTAGTGGAAAAGATTTGATTCAAAACCATCTTTCTTTCAGTTTGTACAATCACACAGCCATGTTTGAGAAAGAAATGTGGCCCAAGGGTTTTGCAGTTAATGGCTGGGTTTTGGTAGATGGCGAAAAGATGTCTAAATCCAAAGGTAATTTTTTTACCCTAAAAGAATTAATTACGAATTACAGTGCGGACGTTGTTAGATTTACACTATGTAATGCAGGAGAGGGCCTAGATGACCCTAATTGGGAATTATCTTTTGCAGAAACAGCAGGTAAAAAGTTAGGTAATTGGTTAAAGTTTGTAAAGGAAAACAGAGGCAAAGGGCGAAAAGAATCGCATCCAGTTGATGATTGGTTCAAAGCGATTATGTCGGATACAGCTTACAAAGCAACCAAAGCTTCAGATCGTTTGAAATTTAGAACTTCTACCCGTTTACTATTTTTTGAACTGCCACAATATTACAAATGGTACCTACAAAGAGTTGACGAACCTAACAGGGAAGTTCTACACGATTATATGTCAATGATTACCAGAGGTATTGCGCCAGTGGTTCCTCACATGGCCGAGGAAGCTTGGTCTTTGCTCGATGAAGAAGGGTTCGTCATCAATCAACAATTTCCAAAAGGTAAGGAATCAGATATCGGATTTTTAATTGGTGAAGATTTAATCAAGCAAACTTTGGAAGACACTAAAGCTATTCTAAACATTGCAAAAATAGAAAAGCCTACCGAAATCGTGCTAATTACCTCTCCAAAGTGGAAGTGGGATGCAGTTCAAACAGCAGGGGAATTAGCAGACGGCAGAGGACAAGTTAAGTTAAATCAGTTAATTGGAAATGTTATGCCAAATATACCTAATGAATCAAAGAAAGTAGGTGCAGAATTTTTGAAAAAATGGGTATTGAAAGATATTCCTTCACTAGGTCCTGAATGGCAAGAAAGATACAAAGTTAAGATTGATGAAAAAGCAATTTTGGAGTCTTCAATAGACTTTTTCAGCAAAGTTTTTGACTGTCCTGTTTCTGTAATTAATGCTGAAAAAGCAGTTTCTCGTCTAGAACCTAAATCAAAGCAAAGTGCACCACTAAGACCAGCTATTTTCGTTTCATAGTAAGCATTTTCTCGACGACAAATGGCCATATTTTTGTTTTAACAATCCTTTATAAATACTGTTCTTGTCCGGCGGACCCCGTGTTAGAGATTCTCTAACGGGAGTGATAAAAATGACTGAACAGCGAAACTCGCGAATAGCTTTGTTAGCCGTAGTAATGCTTCTTTCTGGAGCTTTCTTAGGGCTAGTAGTATCCGATAATGCATCTGCAGCAAGATACGACCTGAATGGTTTTGTTTCAGATAACAATGCCAATGTATCAATCACAATATTGGACAGAGATACTGGATACAAGAAAACAACATCAACACTTGAAGATGGTTTTTACTCTTTCAATAACGTAGAATCTGGTTCTTATGACATTAGATACAGCAAAGACGGTTTTCTAGCTATCAGAAATAACTTATCAGTTTCAGCAGACGGTCCTCTAGATACAGTAACAATGGTTGCAGCTCCATCAGGTTCTTCTACGATTTCAGGAACTGTTAAAAATGAAAATGGTGTTGCAGTTTCTGGAGCCACAATAACACTATTTTCTACAAATACCAACGAAGATTCATGGTGGGGATATGGCGATGTTGGTTATTCTTGGTCTACCACATCTGACGAAGCAGGATCTTATCAATTTACAGATATGCCAGCAACAACGTTTGATGCACGAGTACATTCAGAAGATCACTATACACACAATGCTGATTCAGTTGATTTCGTTGCACCTCATGAATTTGTTTTGAATAGCATTAATGACGATAATTTGCAAGAAATCAATGTAAATACCACAAGTGGCGGAATAATTTCTGATGCTACAATTTTCATGTACGAGGAATCAACTTCAACATGGACCGACGCAACTAAGTTTGGTGGGGCCAAATGGCACTTAAGACCAGACACAGGCAGCACAGTCTATGTCTATGCATATCATGAAGATCACAAACCAGTTGTAACTAAACTATCAGATGTAAGCGGAACTAGCTCGTTTG
>JAYYHK010000010.1:0-3860 GCA_036148495.1 Thermoplasmatota archaeon
GATGAGGCAAAGATTACTGTTAGATTCTTGGCTCCAGACTTTGACGCAAAGAAAGGTGAACCTGCAGGAAACCGCAAGTTTGATGTAAAAATGGATCCTGTGGATACAGGTAGTGATGAAGAAATGAGAGAGCCAACTTCGGCAACCTTGTTCATCAAACCATCACAATTTGTACTAGGTGAAATGTCCTACGACAGACAAGGAGTACTCGAAGGTGATTCATTAGCAATTACTGTAAAAGCATGGAACGAAGGAAACTACGCTTCTGATGTTTTGATGGTAGTCTATGTTATTGATTCAACCGGAGATGCATACAACACTCCAGACGGAGTCAAACGTATGACAAGAGTTGCATCTACAACAGAACCAGTTATGGCACCTAAGCCAGTTCTTGAATCTCAAGGAATTTACCAAACATGGTATCCAATAACTGCAGTTTGGGAAGAAGCATTCATACCAGGTGAAACAACTCAAGATTTCACAAATGTTGAGTTATACGCAATGATCAATCCAGAGCCAGAGCAAATTGACATCGATAATGGTCACAAGAAACAAGATGAGTACTTGAACCAAAAAGATGACAACGACGCATTTGGACAGATTGCAGTTGTTAAGGACAAATCATCTACTCCATCTTTCGCACTTGGAATAGTTGGAATGTCTGTAGCAGCATTAGTTGCAGCAGCTGGTGCTTCTCTAAGAAGAGAAGAAGAATAAGTAAGTCAATGAGGAAAAGGGGAAGTTTTACTTCCCCCTATTTTCCGCTTTAAGATCTAGCGTCAGCTTTAATTCAGCCCAGTTTTAAATTGAAAATATGATTGAGTCTTTGCCATCAATGGGAACATTGGTTTTGATTGCTTCAGGACTATTAGTTTCGTACTACTGCTTGAGTAATCGATTCATGGTCTCTCAGTCGTTAGTTTTCATCAATTTTTCAATATTCGCAGGTTGGTGGATGATATATCTAGTATCTCCAAAGGATGGTATTGATGCGCTTCTTGATCTAGGTTTTAAATCAAAATATTTAGCTGAGCCTCAATTTCGCTTAATTTCTATAATTACGGCGATGTTCATGCATGGTGGATCTATGCACATTTTAATGAATATGCTGGTGCTAATTTTACTTGGTGTGCCGTTTGAGGAAAGAGTAGGCTCACGTACATTCTTTTATCTTTATTTTATTTCTGGAATATTGGGTTCTTTAATCACAGGGTTAGTTTCTGTATACAATGCTGAAGGCTTAGAAACTATCAATATAGGAGCATCAGGTGCAGTTTTTGGGATAATGGGAGGTTTTGCCTTACTTTACCCTAGAGACGAGATTCCCATGCTTTTAGGTTTTATTTTCCTTCAAAGAGTTCCTGTTATTCTTGCAACTATAGTTTTTGTAGCTATGGAAACTCTTTATGTTGGAATGAACACTCAAGATGGAATAGGCCATGGAACTCATATGGCTTCTTTTATTGCAGGAGTATTTCTTTCGCCCTTATTTCCAAAGAAGAGTATTACTGGTAAAAAATCGGTCTCATTTAATGTGAATTATCTAACTGAATTATTCGACAAAAGCTGCAGAGGCGAGTACGAACTTGAAATGCTCAAGAGTGCAGACGAACCAGAGTTACAATCAGCCTGGTTAGAAACGTTCTTGGAAAAGCAAGACTGTCTTCAGTGCGATAATTCCTTAAATTCTAAGGGACTTTGCTCTAAGTGTTCAGATATTGATAACTAAGCAGTTAGGAAATGGTCGTAGAATAGGGCAACAACTATTGAGCCTATAGTACAAGTTATAATCATTACAGGAACACCTACACCTAACCATTCCTTGGTTGAAATTTTGTGCCCGCCTCTTTCGCTGATTGCAATAGTCATAACGTTAGCACTAGAACCAATAGGAGTAGCATTTCCTCCAAAGCCGCATCCAATAGCTAAGGCCCAATATAGAGGGATAATATCTACTTCAGCTACGCCAGTTATTGGATCTTTACTCAATTCTCCTATTTCTAGAATTACAGGTAACATAGCTGCACAAAATGGAATATTATCAACGATGGCAGATGCAATAGCTGAAACCCAAATGAGGACAATAACCAATACTACAGGACTGTTGTGTACAGATCCATCGGGTCCAAAACCATCAAATATCATATTAGCTATAGCTTCTAGATATCCCATAGCTTCCAATCCTCCGACCATAACAAATAAGCCTGCGAAGAATAAAAGTGCACCCCATTCGACCTTATGTACAACTTCATGGATATCCATACGTTTTTCTTCAGGAACGCCTAGCATACTAATTGACATGGCAATACCAGCACCGCCGAGAGAAACTGCGGAAATTTCTAAATCTAAATGTAAAAGTTCTACTGCAGCAAACATTACAACAGTTACTGCCAAAGCCCCTAAAGTTCTGTACATCAAAGTATCATTTTTTACAGCAGCCCATTCATCTTCACTAGTTACTTCTTCCACATTTTTAGGTTTAACTTCTCTCCATTTTTTGAAGTGACGATGCATAAACCATAGAGTAGCACCCCAAGCAACTATGGCCAAAGGAGTTAGGTGGTAAATAAAACTCATAAAACCGAATCCTAAGCCTCGAGCGCTTGCATATGACGCGATTAAAACGTTAGGAGGATCTCCTACTAATGTTGCTACACCTCCAGTGTTTGAAAAGATTGCAAGGGCAATTAGTGGAGGGATTGGGCTAATTTCAATCTTAGAGCAAATTTTTAGCGTTACAGGTGCTATTAGAATCAAGGCCGTGACATTATCAATAAAGACAGAGATTACTGTGGTAAAAGTTCCTAGATAGAATACTAATTTCCAAGGATCGCCTCCAGATAATTTTGTAGCCTTTATTGCCACAAATTCAAAGAAACCACTTATCTCTAGCATCCCGGCAAATATCATCATTCCCAAAAGCAATCCTATGACGTTGAAATCAATAGCATTAAACAGATTATTTTCACACACAGCCCCAGCTTCACCGTGACCGCCTCCTGTGCACCAAGTTAGAGAATTGTAGTAAGTTCCAACTAAGAGCATTCCAACAGCGCCACCCCAAGCGGCTAAAACACGATCTACAATTTCCCCTAAAATTAAAGCGAAAGCTATCAAAAATACGAGTAAAATTAAAATGGCCTCAATAGACCCGGTATCGGCTACGTAACTACTAGTTGCATCTGTCGACATACTTTTTAGATTTAGAGGCAGAATAAAAGCTTAAGCCAGTCTTTTCCAGAGCGGGTCCGTCCATATTTTTCGTAATTCATCGATAGAAAATCTTACTTCCGCACCTTTACTCAAATTAAAGCTAATATCATTATCCACGTGACCTATTTTTCTTGCAAAATCAAATCTTTTAGAGAATTTTTCTTCAAATTCTGGTTTAACTTGTACTATCCATCTTCCATTAGATTCACTAAATAATTCTAAATCATCTCGCATATCTCCGGACAAATTTATTTTTGCACCAACACCAGCCATACACATCTCTATTACAGCTAAAGCAATTCCACCCGTGGAAACGTCATGGCATGCAGATACCTCTCCAGATTCTATAGCTTCAATAAGTTGTTCCATTCTAGGAATGAATGAATCAAAATCAGTAGTAGGCACGTTAGGGCAATTAATCCCTTGTGTCCTGTAGTACAAACTTGCACCCATTTGTTCCTCACTTTTCCCAACAATCCATATATCTCCCTTATTTTTCATATCACTTGTAACACATTTTCGAATGTCTTCCACAATTCCAATACCCATTAGCACAGGCGTGGGAGGAATTGCTCCTTCGGCCGTTTCATTGTACAAGCTAACATTACCTGAAACATAGGGAACATCAACAAAGGTTGCGGCATCTC
>JAYYHK010000011.1:0-6427 GCA_036148495.1 Thermoplasmatota archaeon
TTTGAAATTACTAATTTAACATGGTTGTTCAATGACTTATCCTTCCAGATCTGTTTAAGTTTATCAACTGGAACTTCATTGTGCCCTTTTTCCACACGTCCGCAACAACATCCATCGCAGACATGCATAGAAGTTGAAACTCCGTCCTCTTTCATCAATATAGCTAGTTAATTATTCAATCTTAAAGCTTATCACGTATGTACTCGTCATCATCAATAGGCACCCACACATTTTTCTTTTCCTCATCTTGAAGTTCAACGCGATATGGATTCCCCTCGTCCCAACACTTTAAAATTTTACCTTTTGTGAATTCACCTACGTTTGCGTAAATCATATCGCCCGCTTTAAAGCGTAACTCTTCAGCTCTACAATTCATGAAACCAGCTTCTAGCGCTTCATGATCTAAGTCTCTTCCAATGAATACGAAAGTACACTCTCTTTTGTCATCTTTTTCCCACATTAATTCTCCACTGTAAGCACCTCCAAATAGCATATGTACTCCCTGAAATACGAATTTATTGTCCATACCTTTTACTGACAGTATTCCTTTGTATCTGAATAAGTCAGTGCCCTTTTCATCAATTATTTTTCCAATCCATCTATTAAGTTTGTTTACGTTTAGCGAGCCTTCAAACTTAGAACTAATTGATGTCACGCGCTGATCGTGCTCGTGCTCGGCGTCAATATCGAGGAACTCGGGATCCATTTCTAGTGTTCTTTTTAAGTCGAATGAGCCGATTCCAATCAATTCTTGCGGATCTATGACTCCATGTTCAGTCTTAAAAATTGGCGCAAAACTGTTAATTGACTTAATTTGTGATTCAACATTTTTTAATTCATTTTCGTCTACTAGATCGGTTTTGTTCAGCAGGATCTTATCAGCAAAAGCAATCTGTTCCACAGATTCGTTTTCTATTCCCTCAGGTTTCTCTTCTTCAACATGCTGAATAATATTTTTTGCATCAACAACAGTAATGATTCCATCAAGTTCATATCTTTCGGAAATTTTATCATCAACAAAGAAGGTTTGAGCTACGGGAGCAGGATCAGCCAAACCTGTAGTTTCAATTATGAGCCCGTCGAAGTCTTTTATTCGATCATACATATCATACAAAAGCTCAGTAAGGTCTCCTCTTACATTACAGCACAAGCATCCATTTACAACTTCTATAATTTCTTCTTCTGAAGTTTCAACCAATATATTTTCGTCTATTCCAATATCTCCGAATTCGTTCTCAACAATTGCGAATTTCATTTTATGTTCGGTACTTGAGAGGATGTGATTCAGCAAAGTAGTTTTGCCAGAACCTAAGAATCCAGTTAGTACTGTTACCGGGACGCGCCTCAGTTCATTCTTGTCGTCTGCAGCCATTTTGATCAAATTACGCTTCTAAGCATCATATTTAAAACCTACATAAATAATACATTAATAATATAATAATAATATAAAAATATTATAAAAATAATACAAAAAGATTAGAATACTAATTTTTATATAGAGTTCTCTAGGCCGTTTGCTTTATATGCTGTCTTCCTCGATGTACAAGTATGGAAGGATACTGTGTTAAGTGTAAAGCCAAGAGAGAAATAGGTAACGGACAAGAAGTCACAATGAAGAATGGTCGCAAAGCAATGAAAGGATCATGTGGAACTTGTGGCACTGGAATGTACCGCATTCTTGGTAAAGCATAAGATAGTTAGCTAAAGTCAATTTAGCCAATAAAGTAGTAGCTACACTCTCAAATTAAATACTAATTTTTTCTGAGAGTTCGCTTCTACTTATTTTTTTATTTTTCGAAACGAGCTATATGCTTGTCAATAATATTCATATTTCTTTTATTTGATTTCCAAAATACGTCAAATATATCTCCAGCAACGGGAATTATTCCTACAGTTGTGTCTAAAACAATATTAGCTAGCATTGAAAGAATAGCGCGCTTCGGCAATTTCAATTTTATTGCAGCTCTCAACATATACAACGAAAAAATACCACTTACTAAGTCTCCACCTCCAGGAACTAATCCTAGTATTGCATCCATTCCAAATTTTATATTCGTCCCGGGGACGGTGAAGCTTTCATCTAAATTTTTACTAAGTTGTCTTAAACGAATTAATTTTTCTTCAAAAATTTCTTTTTGTTCGCTATTCATTATCTAATCTGCCCATCTAAATAGTCCTTTATTTTAATTCTGAGAGAAGGAGTTTCAGTCTCTTGTAAATTAGGTTTAATGGCTGTAACAAGCCAATCGTATATTTGAGAATTAGCAATTGAATAGATAACATTTCTACCTATTTTCCTTTGAGTAATTAGTTTAGCTTGTTTTAGATGAATTAGGTGTCTTGAGATTGTAGTTTGATCCTTATCAGAAATTCCTGTTAAATCAGACACATTGTGTTCTTTAATCAATAAAGTCTCGATTATTTTCAACCTGGTTTTGTTTCCTAGAGCTTTGAAAATAATACTATTCATAAATATATGCATATATGCACATATATTAATATAACTACAGCCCTGCTGCGGCAATAAAAGCTAACATTGCAACTCCCATCCCTTGCTTTATCTTCTTTTGACCTGAAAAATAATCGCCATTACGGGCATTTTGAAATCCTATTAGCATTATAACATTTGCAATGGAAACGCCAATAGCATAGGCATTACTGGCCATTCCACTAAATTGCGTAATTGCCGTGAAGCTTAATGACCAAGCAACTACGAGCAAAAATCCTGTAACAAAGAGCGATTTTGCTATGCCAATTCTGGCAGGTAGTGTGAATCTATCGGTGTCTCCTTCAAGGTCCTGTATGTCTTTTACTATTTCTCGTGCAACAGTTGCTAGAAAAGCTAACCCAAACATCCACAATGTAGGTCCAGGATCATTGACTACCATTCCAGCGTAAAGAAAGACAGCTCCTGACATAAACCCAACAGCCATGTTGCCTGATAGTCCTAAAGCTTTCAAGTTATTTTCATATGAAATTAAAGTTACTGTTCCAATTAATGCAATAATAAATGGTAACTTATTAGCAAGTCCAAAAAGCACTATCAATAATCCTACTGATAATAGAATTCTTGAGTAAACTAGAGCTTCATCAGCATTAATTAAACCAGCAGGAATAGGTCTATTTGGATGATTTTCCTTATCAGATTCACGATCATTATAATCATTAAGTGCATTTCCACCTCCAACGAGCATCATGGCAGCGAGTGAAGCTATTACAATTTCAACTTGAAAATCTAGGATACTGTCACCTGCAGCAATAAAAGAACCAGCAACTACGGCAACTGCAGTCAGTACAACATTTCCAGGCCTTGTTAGCGCAATATATGGATTCATTTAGACACCCATCCTAATCTTCCAAAGAATTCAAGATAGGTTTTTGATCCATATGGAAAAAACTGTAGGTTGCCCACCAAGTTATCATATCTAAGGCGTTAACTAGATTGTTTAGCCCAGTAGCATTATTTCCATAACCTCTAGCTTCATTATCCATCCAATCTATCATCTCTTGCACAGTATCACAAGTTTGGTGGTAACACCAATAACCATCAACTAATCCACCAAATCCAAGTGTTATAGTATCTAGATTATCTTGAAATGAAGCGTGATCGCTTCTAGCGGTAGTATCCTCGTAAATTATTATCTCAGGCCTATCTTGCTCAACCCAAACATCATACTTCCACGTATCTTCCGAATTATTGTCAGCTCCAACTAGGATGTCTTGCTGCATTGAAACATTTATAGCATCGGAACCAATCCATTGGCTGAGAAATACAAGATCGGGCTGATCAAGTTTATTGTAATTTAGAGAAGGACCAATGTAAATTCTCATTGGCCATACTTCACTATCTTTGGGATATCCGTCAGTATCAGGTTGCGGATCTGGGTCGCAATCTCCGTCGCCCCCACCGTGTTCGCCTCCGCAAGGAGCTCCACCACCTCCTGGCCAGTTAACACCAGCCATATCTAAATTAATATAATTCGTAACGGTAACATCAGGATATCTACCAGCTAGCGTGTCTGTCCAGTAATCGCTGCCACGTAATCCTCCTTCTTCTCCTGACCATAAGCAATAGACCATCGTTCTTCGAGTATCATATGGCATGGCTGCCATTGCCTCTCCTGCTGCAAGTACCATAGAAGTTCCTGCAGTGTTATCATAAGCTCCAACCCGAGTTCCATATGTTCTAGATCCAGTTATATGAGGGTCTACTAATCCTCCATTTACTGGTGGAGCAATATCAAAATGAGCTCCGAAGACTAACCATTCGTTCGGATATAATGTTCCGTCTCGGAATCCACATACATTGTAAGCTTCTGGATTTACATTTCCTAGTACATCTTCAATTGCGAATCTCTGAACCTCTACCCTGAGTCCATATGAAGTCATCTCGGCAATCAAAAATTGAGCAGCGTCTTCGTAAGCTAAGTTACCCTGTCCTGCCCATCTATCCAAATATCCTACAGCACCATCTGCAGGGTCTAAAATATCGGGAGTTTCGTCTGAAATACGAGCTATACTGTTGAACACAGTTCGTCCATCGACAAATCCTCTTGAAAATAGACTTCCTTCATCCACAGTGTAAGCAGCAGATACCTCACGTTTCAAACTAATCTTAACAGGAACACTGTTGCCTGCTTCTTCTTCAGTTGAGTTTAGAGTAAAAAACGAAGCGTATTCTTCGGGTTCAACTCTTGATACAGCTAGACCATCTTGATTCATTCCACCTCTCTCTACCCAGTTGTTCCAGCTTTCATTAGGATTTCTAATTGGCCAAATCTCGGTTCCATATTTCGATAGGAAGATAAATGCAGTATCTATTCTTGGAGGGGCAAGAATTGTAAGTTGCTTTGTTTCTCCAGTTCTCATATCTAAAATAGTTCCATTTTGCAGATAATTTGATACAGGATCTACTACCATATGAGGAACAAAAACAGAAACATCACGCTTTACAGAAATAATTAAGGGTTGGAACTCTCCTGCAACTAGAGTAACGGGATTAACGACAACATCATTTGGAGATATGGCATCCTCTTCATTGTTTTCAACACATCCTGCAAACGATACAGCAAAAAATAACGTAACTACGCAAATGTTTAACAATTTGTTTTTAGGCAAGTTTCTGCGCATTATCTTATCCTATTATTACTAGAATATATAGTTTGTTTACTCTGATAAACAATCCTCATGCATGCATACAGGAGGTTCAAAAAAGATTTTTCCGTCCGTGTTTATCTCGTGAATTCTAAGCACACTGTTGCCACTTATGCTGATATCAACAGCAGCTTCTGTACTTGGAGGGAGGTAATCTTCTCCAATATCTCTTAGTGAAAGACGGATTTTGTGGCCTTCAGGAATTAACACATCCATGGCGAAAAACTCCATTTTAGCTCTAATCTCTACGCCAGGAATGATATTTTGATATTCAGTACCGCCTTCGTGATATCTTAAGTCCATTATAGCATGTCCAATATGAATACATTCATTTTCAGCAGAGCAATCTTCCATCAATGCATAGATTGATCCTCCTGGTCCGGCAGGAGTCACATCCAAATGTAATTGAGGCAATCCACCAAACCTAAAATCAGAATTAAATACGCTAGTTTCAAAAACTACTTGGTCATTCGTAGCTTCCATTCCAGGATATACGCTTGTACCTAATACACTTTCTGCAACTAGGCTGAGATTACTTCCGCCTAGTGGCATCTCAATTACGCGAGAATCCTTGGCAGGATATCTTTCTTCAACTCTCCATTCCCCACGGTTATTTTGTATTTCGGAGTATAAACTTGGCTTAGGACCTCTCTCTTGTAAATAATATGTAAACCATTCTAGTAAATCTTGCATCCAATCAAATCTAACCATTTGAGGGTAAGCTTCAGATCCTCTTCCGGGATCAGATCTCTGTTTTTGATAATCTGGCCTGTCAGGATAATCGTGGTCCCATTGTCCCAGCAAAACTTTTGCTTCTATTCCTGTATCTAGCAATGTATTAATCACGGGAACAGCCATATGTGGATCGACGTTCCAATCATGAAATCCTTGCACAATATATACAGAACCTCTGTAGTTCTCTAAAACTCGACCGAGGAAGTATCTTTCATCCCAGTATCCACTAACTTCACTTCCTCCGAATACGTAAGCTTCACCTCCATACAAGCTAGAGGCTAGATAGTCAGGACAGGCATTTTGCAAATTTTGTTCTTCTTTATCGGCTTCATATCCATAAGATCCATATACAACATTGTGCATGAAAGGCGCACGAGCTTCCGATGAACCATTTTTCCACATTAGCTCCCGAACACCAATTAATCCAGAAATAGGAACTATAGTTTTGAGATATTCATTTCCGTACATTGCAGCTTGCCATGGGGTTGAACCATCGTAAGATTTACCAATCATCCCTACATTTCCGTTTGACCATTCT
>JAYYHK010000012.1:0-24174 GCA_036148495.1 Thermoplasmatota archaeon
TATGCTAATTGTTCTTTGATGTAAGAATTACCTGAGATTTCTTTGGTGAAATATGTGGTATAAACGTGAAACAAGACCATTATTGCTTTCAAGAGGGCTGCTACAATGATTCCGTGTACTATTCCGAGAGTTGTTGGATTAAGCCACGCTGCTGATGGAAGAACTGCTAAGTCGATAATTGTGAAAAAAACCATCAGCCACATTGCTGTAGATATTTTCCCTTCTAATGTTAGTAGATTTTGAATCGGCATTACAAAAATCATCAGGGAAGTATAGATTCCTAACAATACCAAATATTCTTTCAGATGATGAGTGCCTATAATTTGAGAGCTTAACCAAAATATGGCCATCACCATTAATGATGAAAATAACAATATTGTCCATGTTTGCTTGATTAGAAGAGGGTGTTCGTGTGTTTCCTTCCTAGGAAAATAATAAAGTAGTGATTGAGGCATTCCGAAGATTAAGATTGCTTGAACAATTGTGTAGATCATAATCAATTGTTGATAAGAACCGTAGTCTTCTTTGACTAAAATTCTGGTTAAAAAGAATGGAATGAGTAAACTTAAAAAAAATGAAAATGCTCGTCCGTAAATGAGCATTATGATTTTTCGTGACGGTTCCATCTATTTTTTGAGAAAGCAGTAGGTTATAAACTCACATGTTATGGTTTTACAGGCCATTTCATGACCTCTAGCTTACGTATCGCAGTAGTTGCCAACGTGAACAGTATTCACACTACTCGATGGGTGAACTGGTTACGCGGTCAAGGGCACGAAGTTCAGATTTTTTCATTAAATGAAGGTGAAAACTGCATATATTTTGGTCCAGAGCCTGCGCTTGATAGAAGCTTAATTTTCAATTTAGGAAGTGCTTTGAGAAGTACTACAAAAAAACTACAAAATGAAATTGATACGTTTGAACCTGATATTGTGCATGGATTTTCCTTGGTTAATCATGGTATGTATTCGTCAAGAATTTCTAACTACCCAAAAGTAGTGACTGCAATGGGTTCTGATGTTTTACTAGCACCGAAAGAATCTAAACTGTTGGATTGGATTATCAAAAAGACGGTTAAACAATCTGATGCTGTAATTGGCGCACCCTTGTTGATAGACCTAGTCAAAGAATGGAAAGTTAATCAAAATTTAAACCCAAATGTTATGGGAGTAGATTGCTCTCTCTTTATTCCTTTGGAAAAATCTAATTCCATCGTTTTTGCAAGGGGATTTGAAGAAGTTTACAATCCTCTCATTGTTTCAAAAGCAATTGCATCGCTAAGCTCAAAATTAGACGGATGGGAATTTATTTTGTGTGGGAGAGGAACTTTAGAATCAAAATGTAAAGATATTTTGAATCATTGTGAAAATGTTAAATTTACAGGACAACTGGAAATAGAACAACTAGCTAAAATTATAGGAAAAGCTAAACTCGCGATATCGCCATCACTTTCTGATAGTATTCCTCTTAGTGTTTTGGAGTCTGTTGCTTGTGGAACTCCAGTTGTAGCTAGTGATATTCTTGCTAATCAAAAATGGGTAGACGCTGGATTGCCTGTTACTATTTTTGATAAGCATAGTGCTGAAGATCTTTCCCAAAAAATTTCCGAAATTGTTACTAATGAAGATCTTTTACAAAATGCATTCGAACACGGCCCTAGCTTAATCAAAGACAATTTCGATTGGGAAACACAATCAAGAAAACTTGAAAGAGTATATTTCGATTTATTGAGATAATTTGCACACAATAGTTAATACCCTCTCTACTTGAATAAATTAGCCTCATGAGTAAAGCAAATACTTCAGCACATCGCCAAACTCCTACACCTGAAGGATTAAAAGCGGTAGAAAATGGGATAACGGGATAAATTATGGATATAGCAGTAATACTTTCTTTTTTATTTTTTATGTCCATTTTTGCAGGAGTTGGTCTTGCTTCTGTTAGGGTTAAAAAAGATACAACTGATGATTACTTAGTTGCAGGTAGGGGTATGAGCCCTCCCCTTGCTGCTTTATCGGCAGTTAGTACTTGGAATTCAGGATATATGTTCATCGGTTTCATCGGGTTTACCTATACTCTAGGATATCCTGTTGCATTTTTAGCTTTGATGTCTACCCTAGGTCAATTCGTTGCCTGGATGTGGTTGTATAAATTTATACAAAATGAAGGAAAGGATAGAGGTGTTCGTTCTTTGTCATCTTTGGTAGCTGAAAAGGCAGGTGCTCCGGAGGCGAAGCTTGCAGGAGTACTCTCTGTTCTTTTTCTAAGTATTTACGCAGCTGCTCAGCTAACTTCTGGTGGAAAAGCCCTTTTCGTAATGATGGGGTGGCCGGAGGTTGTTGGTATTCTAATCGGATTTGTGTTAGTTGTAGCTTATTGTTATGCCGGAGGAATCAGAGCTTCGATTTGGACTGATGCAGCTCAATCCTGTGTAATGATCGTAGGGTCTACTATTCTGTGCTGGATTAGTATTCAAGAAGTAGGCGGATTTTCGGGCCTTAAAGAGGGATTGAATCAACAAGATCCTGCTTTAACTAACTTCTTACCGCCTGGTTTAATGTTTGGTTTAACACTTTGGATTGCTGCTTTCTTCTTAGGTGGTTTAAGCGTTGCGGGACAGCCCCAAGTTGTCTCCAGAGTTATGACATTAGGGGACGATAAAGATAGAAGAGAAGCTATGATTTGGTTTTTCGTTTGGCAGACGCCTTTCATAATACTAATGTTGATTATCGGACTCGCCAGTCGAGTACTTTTTACTGAAAGTGATTTTGATGCTGAGCTTGGTTTGCCCATGATGGCAATGGAGACTATGCCGGCTATTGGAGTTGGAATGATCTTAGCATCAATCTTTGCGGCCACAATGTCAACTGCAGACAGTCAAGTTTTAGCTTGTACTGCTGCAATCACAGATGACATTAAACCAGAGTGGAATCAAGATCATAAAACAACAAAACAAGTTACAATTGCTGTTGCAGCTTTCGCCACACTGATTTCTGTAGGTGGTTTGTACGTTCCAGGCGGAGATTCTGTTTTTCAATTAGTTGTCTTTGCTGTGTATGGGCTTGGGGGTGTTTTTGTTCCTCTACTAATAATTCGATGGGCAGGATATAAACCAGACACTACTCATTCCGTTTCAATGATGGTCGCTGCCTTTAGCGGCGTCTTCATCTGGACTCTGCTTGGATATGATGGTGCAGATGGTGTCTTTCCCTCTGTTCCTGGAATGGGGGCTGCATTTGCCACACACTTTACGCTGAATTATATTAGAAGTCCAAAAGTTGCACCTCTTGGAAGATTTAATTTGCCTAAGAAAAGTCAGTACGGTGCGGTAGCTGCAGCGATTCTAATTCCGTTCGGAGCTGCTGAAACTATCTACTTTGTAGGTGCTCCAGAACCAACCGAAGGGGCCGGAGGGGTCGGAAATTATTCTATTTCAGGTGAAATATCTTACGAAATTTTAGGAAATAGTACCGAATATGTCGGCGACGGTGAAACACTGATGATTGATTTGAATACCAACAACATTGAATGGGCTACAGATAACCGAAATGTGGTAGGCGTTCAAGTAACACTGACTTACAGTGAAGATGAAACTAGCAGTGGTGCAGGATGTGCAGCTCCTGGGGCGTCTCAACCCGATCCGGATACAATTACTGGAACTATAACTCACGATGAATATAACGTAACTGAAAGTGGGCAAAACCAAGGACAAGGAAGCTCTTCACACACGTTAAGTGTTGAATGGTTTAACTCTACTCTATTTTTTACTGGCAATGCAACAAACATGTCTGAATCAGAAATAAAAAATGAGCTGGACTCAATGGGTGCCGGATTAGGCCTCTATTTTTTAGAAATTAACGTTGAGGCTGAAAGTAATGATGGTATCGGATGTAGCCATACTGATAATGGTGAGGAAGTGGAATATTTGGTTGAAGTTATGCTACTTGACTACAAAATTACGCCCGCTTAATGACGAGGCTAAGTATCTTATAAGCCCCCAGTTTGAAAGATTAGGGATAGTTAATGGCAAAAGAAGAATATGAAACTCCGCTTATTGATGTTTACAACCGTACTCACATGGATGCTCTCCATGAAGATGGAAGCTGGTATCACCAGTACTTACCAGAAGGTGTTTTTCTAGAAGATTTGGGACAAATTATTGAAGAGGAATTGATTAAAGCTTACAATGAGGTAGAGAGGGAAGCCGATGATTTCTTTGAAAAAGAAATCAGAAAAAGATTTGAAAAAATCTTTGCTCAAGCAAATCCAAAAGATCTTCGCGGCCTTTTACCAAAGAAACCTCCTGTTAACTGGGCTGAACTACCTGTAGAGATTCAACGTGAAATGCAAATTATGCACGATAATGCTGGGAGTGAAGGCATTACAGAGAGAACATTGAAAAAGAGGGTTCGACAATACCTTGTTGACCAATTTATCATAGACGAGTGATTTAAATGGCTAAAAAAGACGTAACAAAACCAATCAGCCTTGACCCCCGCGGTGGCCGTCCTAGAGAAAAATGTGTGACGTATATCGAGGGAATTGACCGTATTTTAAACGGTGGACTTCCAATTGGAAATATTGTATTGCTGGCTGGAACTGTAGGATCAGGAAAAACAACTCTAGCTATGGAATATTTGATTAACGGAGCAAAAAACGGAGAAACCTGTTGTTACATATCGGTTACTGAGCCATCCTCAAAAATGTTATCAAATTTACAAACATACGGATTCTTTGATGATGCTCTTGTCAAAGACGGACGTTTGAACATCTTCGATTTAACAGTTATCAATGACAGACTAGGTGTTGAGAGATTAGATGGTACTTATTCTTCAAAAGATATGGAAGCTCTACTCGGTGCATTCGAAGATATTGTAGATGAGCTGGGAGTTACTAGATTAGTTATTGATTCTATAACTGCTATTTGTTATCAATTGCCTGATAAAGGAAGTATCCGCAATTTCATATTTAGATTAAGTCAATTCTTGAGTACTTTTGGATGTACAACCATGTTAATTTCAGAAACTGTAGTTGATTCTAAAACTCAGACTTACTCTATCTTTGGAGTCGAAGAAGCTGTTGCAGATGGAGTTATTCTGATGGGTAATATCATACGCCAAGGAGATTTATTGAGAAGTTTACAAGTTGTCAAAATGCGAGGAACTAAGCATTCCCGTGCAAGACATCTTATTGAATTAACGCCAGTTGGTTTGGCCGTTGTACCTCTCCTCAAATGGGGACAGGACGGAGGACAGGCGTTTACATGAGCATTAAAGATACTGCTCAATCAATTATCAAAAGTATCAACAGCGGTGACACACTAACAAGCGTCAGCTTAAGTGCTGAAAATTTCCATTCTGATACGGTAAAACTTGTTTCTGTATTAGTTGGTAAAAAATTAGGAGGGATTTATGTTACTACATCAAGACCTTCATCGCATATTAGAGCTGAATTGGAAGAAGCCGGAGCTGATCTTTCAGATTTATATTTTGTTGACCTTGTTTCAATGACCGTTGGTGGAAATACTTCTGATCCTCGAACTTTATTCATTGAATCTCCAACTATGCTAGAATCCATTCTTTTGAATATTACTTTGTTGGAAAGGCGTCTAAAATCTAAACGCAGATTCGTAATGTTCGATTCTGTAAATGGATTAAGTATTTACTCTGAACCAAAAGTATTGAGAGAATTTATCAACGTTTTAGGAAATTCTATGAGAATCAAAGAAATTTACAGTATGTTAATGACTGTAAAAGAACAAACTGACGACGAATTATCGTCTGCATTAAATTTATTATCTGATAAAATGATAGGTGAATAAAATGGCTGACAAAATAGTTTCAACTGGAATTGAGCGATTGGATGAGGCATTAATTAACGGTGAAGGTGTCGTATTAGGAAGTTCTATCTTAATTGAAGGAACATCTGGATCTGGAAAAGAATTGTTATCCAAACAATTTGCTTCCGCAGGAGTCGGTTCCGAAACTGTTGTATATTTCTCCACTGATGAAACCTCCGATGAGCTTATTGATATTTTTGAGCAATACCGATGGGCTACTGATTTACGTATTGTTAATGTAGGAACTCAATATTTTGAAAAAGTTCTTTCTCGTGAACTTCAAGCTTCTAGATTCAAACAAGAAGGATTATCTGTTTCTGAATTAAGAAATCTAGGATCTTATGGTTCTACATCAGATCAAATTAATTTTGTCGCGGATATGACTTATGAAATTTCTAAATTGCAATCACCTTTCCGTGTCGTTATAGATTCATTAGATTTCTTTCTACAATACTATAATCCTCTTGAGGTATTGTCTGCTGTAAGAACGATTAAGGAATATGCACAAGCAAATGGGGGTACTGTAATGTACACTATATCTGAAGGTGCGCATGAACAAAAAATTCACAGTCAATTAGAAGCTATTTGCGACTTAGTTATTCAACTAGAAGTCGGTAGAATGGCTGCTGAATTTGAAAACCGTTTAATTATCAAAAAAATTCGAAATCATCCTGAAAAAGCTGCTGTTATGATTTATGCTGTAACAGACAGCGGATTAACTCCAGAAATGATTACTCGTGTTGCTTGATGCATAACTTAGTAAATTGAACGACTCCGAGATTACGGAATCACAGAAGAAAGGCGCTAAAGTTTTCTATAGATTGCCGAAATGGCTATCAATTTCTGTAAAACTTCTAAATCTAATTTCAACAAAATTAACTACAAGATTCCTTTGGAATGTATTTACAAAACCGTTAGACTTTAGAATGCAAGATGTTGAAAATAAGTTTTACAAGGAACATACCCCTATAGATTTTTTCTCAGAATCTGCCAAAAAAACTGTTAAAATTTATAGAATAAAAGGAAAAGGTCCCAAGATGCTTTTTATTCACGGATGGAGTAGTAGAGCTAGTAAATTCCATAAGATCATCGGTGAGTTTAAATCTAAGAATTTTGATATTACAGCGGTTGACATGCCAGCTCATGGACAATCCTTATCAAAAAGAAGCCACTTACCCGAATTTTGTGATGTTGTTTACGACCTATCAAAGAATAATGGGCCGTATAATACCATAATTGGCCATTCAATGGGGGCGATTGCTGCGCTAAATGCCATAAAAATGGGTCAAGATTTTAATAATATTGTCCTTATTAATCCAGCAGCGTACAGAATTGAACCTATTTTTAGAAATTTTGTTTCCCTTTTTGGATTATCGGAGGAATTTTATGTCAAAAGTATGTTCGATTCATTTGAAGCTAAAGATGGCCGTATACCTCCGAGTTACGGGCCAGATAACTTCGCTACAGATATCGAATCAAGATGTCTCATTATTCACTCTGAAGATGATGCGCAAGCTAACCCTAAAGTTGCCGAAAAAATTCATCAAGATATTAAAAATAGTAAATTAATGATGGCTACAAATTTAGGCCACATGAGAACGTTGACTGATGAAAAAGTTATTGAAACTATGGGAGAATTTATTTCATGATGAAAATAGTTTTATCATCGATTATTGCTTTAACTCTTTCAATGTCTGGTTGTGTTGGGCCTAGTTCTTTTTTTGATGAAGGTGATTCTGTAGAAGAACCATATGTATTCGATTTAACTTTAGAAGACATGTGGAATGATATTCCCGTAAATCAAACGAATGCCTCGGACATTATAAATTGGACATACGAATTTAGTAAAAGTCCAAGGGTAACAAACTTAACAGAAATAGGCTATAGTATGAACGGTCAGCCGTTACTTCTCGTTGAATTTGGTGATTATGATCCCGACATTCCAACTGTTTATTTTGTAGCTGCTCAGCATGGTAACGAACCTGCATCAGTAGATTCAGCATATCTACTTACTAGGCACTTTGCTAGAGGAGTACCAGAGGAAGTCGACCCTATCTTGGAAAATATAAATCTAGCAATTTTTGTGATGGTAAATCCAGATGGTAGGGATGCAGGCTCTAGAGGTAACGCTAATGGTACTGATTTGAATCGGGACCATATGAAGTTATTGGAACCGGAAGGAAAAGTTATGCAAAAAGCATTTCAAAAAATTCATCCTTCAGTAACTGTAGATATGCACGAATTCGGGGGCGCTGGGAGTATAATTTTTCAAGTTGCAGCTCCTCAAAATCCTACTACTCATCCAGACGTGTTGGCAGCTTCATATGTTCTAGAAACTGATGTTATTGAATCAATAAATGAGGAATGGGGATTTGGTAGTGTTACTAATTATCCGCCAACTACCAGCTCCCAAGATTCAAGTATTCATCGAAATCATTTTGCTGTTCATGGCTCCGTAAGCCTATTATTTGAATCTGCTGTTTCTGAGGAATATTCAGAAAGAGTAAGGCTACAAAGCTGGGCCGCGATTGCTGTTATTGAAGAAGTTGTCGATGACCCTGGATATTATTTGGATGCAAGGCAATCTTCTGATGAAGAAGGCCAAGAAGGGAATGATATTGTGCATGCTTACTTGTTTGAATGTAGCGATCCTGCGACTCCTGAAACTTTGCGAATCTTAAGAGATCACGGGTTCAATGTGGGGTACAAGGCTGGAGATGAGAGTGTTACTTCCATTCATTACGAAACCTTCTTACCGAGAACAAATTTTGGTAATGGAACTGCATTAGTGCCGATGGACCAAATTGGATGGAGAATGATTTCTGAATTAATGGAATACACTTCAACTAAAGATCAACACTATACTAATTCCCCAAAGGATAGAAATCAAGATGCGTGGAGAGCGCTTGAACCTGTCGATTATATTATTGATGATACTCTTTGTGATTCCAATTAAATTTACCTATTAACACCTAGAAATTACTAAATACTCATTATTTTATTTGCCTTAATGGATTGGTTAAATATAATTGGTAAAGGGTTATTTTCTGGCGCAATAATTGTTGGCGCAAGTGAACTCGCGAAGAAATCTACAATATTTGGAGCATTAGTAATTTCGCTTCCTCTGGCAAGTATTATGTCAATGACTTGGTTGTATAATGATACAAAAGACAAGAATCAAGTTGCAGACTTTGCAGAAAGTATTCTCTGGTTAGTTATTCCTTCAATGGTCTTATTTTTGATATTGCCTGTACTGCTCAGAAGAGATTGGGAGTTCGAATACGCAATGGCAATTGGGATAACGATGACAATTGTGGCTTATGCAACTGGAATTGGTATTGCTAAATATTTTGGAAACGTTTCATAGTTTTTAAATAAGGGATAAATCGTGAATTAATATGGAAGAAAGTCTAGCTTTACTTATTGTTGGCGGAGTTCTGTCGTTTATGGGGATTGTAATGAATGCAATACCTGTAAAATTTGATGATGATATCTTGGGGACATTAGGTGCTCTCGATGGCGATGCGACTGAAAAAGAAAAAACACTTAGAAATTTCATTGCACAACTTAGGATCGTAATAGGGGGGTTAGCCCTCACTTTTGGATTTATTGCAATTTACAACCGTGATTTAGCAACTGCCGATGCTGAAAATTTATTAATTTCAATGGGTGTAGGCTTTGTTTTAACCATGGGAATAATTGTCTCAGGCATTTACAGAGGATTTGTCGACAGGCTAATTGTTCCTCCTATGGTAATATTTACTGTATTGAGTGCAATTTGTTTCTATGCTGGACTAATGTAACTGAATGGCATTACCTCCCAAAGACCACCCAAGGTACAAATCGCTTTTAGCTCGAGAAAAATTAGTTGAGGCTTCTCAATTTGTTGCAAAACAAGGATTAATTGCTCACGGTAGAGGCGAAGCTTTTGATTATTTACTCGGAGAACAAACTTGTTTACCTGCATTAAGTGCAATTAAAGCTGCAGCTTCCGCTTTAATTGAAGCTAAAAATCCCGTAATTTCTGTAAACGGAAATGTTGTTGCATTAGCTGCTAGAGAAGTGGCAAGACTTTCCGAGATAAGTGGAGCGAAGGTCGAAGTTAACTTGTTTCATAGAACTCCTGAGAGAATTACCGGACTGACTAAAATAATGAAAAAAGTGGGAATTGATGCACTTGGCGCAAATGCAGATGATAAAATTCCAGGATTAAGTTCAGAACGGGCTAAATGTTGCTCTGATGGTATTGGCTCTGCAGACGTTGTCCTTGTTCCATTAGAAGATGGTGATCGCTGTGAAGCTCTAGTGAAAATGGGGAAGAAAGTAATAACCATTGATTTAAACCCTCTATCAAGGACTGCTCAGACTGCTCACATTACTATTGTCGATGAATTAACTCGATGCTTGCCTTTACTTTCTGATTTTGTTAAAGAAAAGAACGGCATAGATTCTTTCAATAACAAACAATGTCTTACAGATGTTCTAAACTATATGGCTGAGAGAATAAGCTCATGAGTGTTCTGAATATTTTATTTGTTGGCAGTGATGAAGTTGCGCGTTCTATTGCAAAAAAATCTGATTCTAGAGATGTAGATAATTATATTTACAAAGATTTGAAAGAAGAAGGGTTATTTTCAACAATTTCAATATTGAGGCCAAATAATTACCCTGATAAACCTAAGCCATTCTTTACCTCCCTTACCGTTTCAGATTTTGGAATAATTGAAGTTAACAAAGTAGACGGTGTTTTTGGTGAAGTTGTTGTTTCAATGGCTTCTGCTGGAATTAAAGAAGGTCTTGTCATTCTGAATGCTTCAGAAGGAGAATGGGTCGATGATTCTCAAGTAAAGGCCTTGTTACAACAAGCTGGACTTTCTAATTGGGAATTCATTGAAAATGATGGTGTCTTAATTAGGGAAAAACTCATTAAGGTTCTTAATCAGATTAAGTCAAATAATGACGATGGGTTCGTGGTGGCTGTTGATCAATCCTTTACTGTAAAAGGTGTTGGACTGGTTGCTATTGGCCATGTACAATCTGGAAAAGTCAATAAACATGATGAATTGATTTTGGCCGGCTCAGAAGGTAATGCAATTGCTCGTTCTCTACAAGTAATGGATATGGACGTTGAAGTTGCAAATATTGGCGATAGAGTTGGACTTGCGATGAGAACTGCAGGGCCCTTCAGAGAAGATTTATTAGGTAAAGGTTCTATTTTAGCTGATTCAAATAAAAGATTTGTTGTTGAGTCAAAGTCTACATTTGAACTGAATAAAGCTGCATTTCAAAAAAACGAATTAGCTGCTGGAGATGTAGTTCATCTTTGTAGTGACTTACAGTTCATAGTTGGCAGAATCTCAGAGGTTAGTAATTTCATTCATATTGATTGGGATTTTCCCATAGTATTGAATAAGTCCTCTAAGAGAAATCCTCTTATTGTACAATTAGAAGCTAATCCTAGAATAATGGGCTCTGCTAAATTCAATTAGCTTTAAAACCTAGTACCGAAGTAATAAACTGGTGTGTTATGAACAATAGGCTAATTTTTAGAACTGTGGCGTTTACTTTAGCCTTTTACTTTTTTGTTAGAAACATTATCTATGGTTCCTATGTCATTCAGATTGAAGGAGCTACTTGGGGAGGGGGTTTACGGTTTCTAACAAATTGGAATTTATTATTAAATTTTATAATCGCAACTTGCGCTCTACTAAATGAAAGAGATCGTAATTTTACTTCTCATTATTTTATTCTACCTGCTTCGATGGTCCTTAATGTTTTAGTATTTCTACTCTACTGGTTAATCAGACTATTCGGAGGATTTGGAGTTCAAACAGAGGACTGGACTATTTTCCAAATTCTAAGTGACTACTATGCACATTTTGGAACCTCTGCGTTTTTGTTTTATGAAGTAATACTATATTCTAAAGCTTTCAATAATCCACCAAAAGAATTACCCATTTTTGCAGGGATTTTCATAGGATATATTACATGGATGGAATTTTTTGTTCAAATCAATAATACAGCTCCGTGTGGAGCCGTCTCATGTGGTTTTCCATATGAATTTTTGAACGATTTAGATTACATCGGAAGATTAATTTTCTATGGTATTGTATTATTTATGGGTGTTTCATCGTGGATTGGGTGTAAAAAATTAGTCAAAGGCCCTGGTCATTCTTTATTTTAAATTATAAGCGATTATTTCTTTCCAATTATCTGGCTTAGCAGGCCAACCATCGGTCATGTATTTGTAAAACTCATTTATGTCTTTTATTTGAAGTGCTTCATTATTCTTGATTTCGTTAGATATTGTAGAAAATGTATCTTCAGAATCAATTGCGTGAACTGCTCCAACATGGTTAGGATAAACTTTTGTTTCTCCCGGTAATTTCTCTAATTTTCTTAAACTATTGTAAAGCATCTCTGTTTTTTCACGAGAATCTCCTCCTAAATCAATTCTACCTACATCTCCTATAAACAAACAATCTCCAGATAGTAGATTACCTTCGACTAAGTAGCAATTGTGATCATAAGTATGTCCTGGTGTGTAAAGTACTTTTAATTCAGCATTTCCAATTTTAAAAATGTCTCCATCTTTAGTTTTTATTTTATTGCCATTATATTTTGTCATTTCACTTTTGACAACTCCATCTAATGCATTCTCTCCTGCAAAATAACTGGATGCTGATTTACGGTCTGCATGAGTATGAGTATCGATAACATACTTTACAGTTGGAAAAGCTAATCTTTTGAGTTCTTCATGGATGTCTTCTTCAAATCCTTCAAAAGAATCTACAATCGCACATTCTTTTTTTTCCTTACAGTAAATGATGTAACTTACACATCCCGTATCTGCAAGGATTAATTGAGAAATACCAACCATGTCGATATTAAAACTAGAAGGTATATAATATAATAAGTCACACACACCCTTATTTCCATTGGAACTAACTAAATGTACGGCGCCTTATTTTGATTTCTTTTGTTTCGGTTAAAAATATCTTTTATTCTGCAGTGGAAATGGTGGTCTCCCTCTGATTCAAGTGCACATTTTGGTTTCAATACCTTTAAATAATTGGTTATCGATAAAACCACACTACTGCCTAGCAGTAAAGGTGAAAAATGTATCAAAAAACAACATTTGCTATACTTGTTGCATTGTGCTTCTTAGGAGCTCAAGCATCTAATGCGGTTGAAGAAGGACCTACTTTCTCTACAGGAGACACATGGGCATTCGGAATAGAAATTGACCTTATGGAAGAACTGGATCCGGAAATCCAAGATATTGAAGATAATATAACCTCTGAGATTATAGAAAGTGATAATTTTACTCAAATTAGAAATTGGACTGGCCTAGGTTTAAATTCTTTTGAACTAAATAATGAAGCTGTGCTAGGATTTTTCTACACTGGAGAAATTATTGATGACTTTGACAATATGATTCATATGCAAACAGAGCAATCATTGTATTCACACACTGTAGTTGGAACTAAATTCACAAGTATGTTACCACCTGAAGGCACACACGATTTAAAAATTAGAGCATACTGTGATGACGAAGATTGGGACGATGAAGCTGAAGAATGTGGTGAAGATGGTGACGATGGTCAATTCATGCTAATGGATAACAACACAGGGGAACAAATTGTGATGGAGGAAGTTAATACTGAATTGAGTGGCGGCATGCATTATATTGCTAAAATCACCCAAGATACCTGGTGGACACAAGATACACATGAATTAGTAAAAACGCAAATTACAGTCGCGCTTGGTGCTTCTGCAGATTTAACACTTAGAAATGTTCCTAACCTGACTTATGAAGGTGAAAGTATTTTGACAGCAATTTCAGGCCCTCAGTTTGAATGTGACGACGGTCAAACCATTGCATTCGAAGACGCAAATAACGGTTTTGAAGATTGTGAAGATGGAAGTGATGAACCACGAGATGACGACGGCGACGGGTCTTCTGATCAGACATTTGAGTGTGACAATGGTGACACATATCCACTGGATTATGTAAATGATGATGAATGGCACTGTGAAAACGGTGAAGATGAAGGAGAGGGAGGTGTATCTCCTTGCTCTGACTGGGAAGAAAACGAAGAAGAGAAAGAAGCCATTTGTTACGAGACAATTAATGTTCTTTACGAAACAGCAGTAGTGTCAATGGATGCTGAATTGAGCATCAATCTATTATTTGATTTTGGAGATAACCCTATGAATGCTATGGACCTCCCTCTTGATGAGAACAAGTATTGGGAAGGAGAATTAGATAGATTAACAATTAGTGGAGACATAGGCGGAAAGATTGACATTGCAAAACCAGAGATGTCCATATGTCCGGATTTGGACTGTGATCAGTTACCAGAGATGCAGGAATTATATTCAGGTATAACAGATGCACTTCAGGAACTTCATGACAATGAAACATTTAGTATCACTGTTGACAGAAACGATGACGGCCTCCCAGACGTAATTACAGAATGGAATGATATGTTCCCAATGTACATTCCAGAAACATGGATGGACGAAGTATTCCAAGAAATTGCAGACCAAGCATTCTGTGATGACCAAGAATCTGCAGAGGAAGGAGAGGAGTGTGACGAGACCGCAGAAGAAGAATATGAAAAATTAAATCTGAGAATTGAAAACAACAGATTTGCCTTTGGACCTTACAACTTGCACGATATCGAAGACTTCTCACCAATACCTTATGCATTTGAAACTGGAGAAAAAGAAAGCATTCAATCTAGCACCGGAGAATCTTATGAAGGATATCAAGTACTTCCAACAGACAGATGTTCTGAAAACAATCCAGACAGAGACGAAGATGATTGTAATGAAGAAGATGACGAAGACGATGGACGAGATGACGAAGATGATGAAGATAACGGCGATGGAATTATTCCCGGAGCACGTTCAGGTCACGACGAAGAAGACCATGATGAAGAAGATCATGATGAAGAAGACTCCGTAGGGCCGCTTGATGACTCTGATATTATCTGGTTCCACGATGCAGAGACCGGACATCCGGCATACATCAACATGAATATGCCTAACTTACGTGAAGATGGTTACACGATTGAGATGGAACCAATTTCTCACACTGTAGCAGAAGAGAAAGTTGAGCAAAATGCAGATCCTGAGAACCCAGCAAAAACTGAATTGATTGACTTTGGTACAACTGAAGTGACAGAAGAAGCCTCAGATGAATTACCAGGATTCGGTATACTTGCAGCAGGCGCATCTTTACTATTCGTAAGTCGTAGATTTAGAAAGTAAACAGCAATATTGAGAATCAAAGGCCCAAAGAGAATCATTTGCCTCACTGAGGAGCCTACGGAAATACTATATCTCTTGGGAGAACAACACCGAATAGTTGGAATTAGTAGATACACAGTAAGACCGGAGGAAGCAAAGAAGAATCATCCAATAGTTTCTGCATTTGTTGACGGAAGCGTCAAAAAAATTAGTGAGTTAAAACCAGATTTAGTAATAGGCTTTAGTGATATTCAAGCTGATTTAGCTGCGAAGTTAATTAAAGCTAATTTGCAAGTATTGATTTTTAATCAAAGAAGTATTGAAGAAATACTAGAAGTAATTTTGACTATCGGCCGCATAGTAGCGGCCGAAGATAAAGCACAGAAATTAGTTGATGGTTACAAAAAACAATTAGATAAATGCCGAGAAAACTCAGATAAAATTAAAAATAAGCCTAAAATATATTTTGAAGAATGGGATGATCCTACTTTTTCAGGTATAAGATGGGTTAGTGAATTGATAGAGATAGCTGGCGGAGAAGATATCTTTGCAAATAAATCTCATGGAAAACTGGCAATGGAGCGTGAGATTCAATGGTCAGATGTGATAGAGAAAAACCCAGATGTAATCTTAGCTTCATGGTGCGGTAAGCCAGTTGATATTGATTCTATCAAGAAGAGAGAAGGTTGGAATCAAATCACGGCAATAAAGAACAATAGGATTCACGAAATCGATTCTAGCATTATTCTTCAACCAGGGCCTGCTTGTTTAACAGATGGTTTGAAAGTGTTAGAACAACTTATAACCAGCAAGTAAATAGCATAATATGGATGACAACGATATCTCACAAGAAAGTGAAGCATATCGTAAATGGAAAGAAGGCAGTTCAGTAAAATCGAGTGAAGAATCCAGCAAGCCTCTGTATGAGTCTACAGGCGTAGAGCTTTCTACTCCAGCATTTCTTCAGAATTGGAGAAGAAAAGCAATCTTCGGAGTAATAATGACTATATGGGGAATGATGCCATACATGAGCTATCCTGTTTGGATAGTATTTTTTGGACCATTGAGAGTATTAGAGGGATTAGTCAGGCTATTAATCGGAGGACAGGCCACGACTCCGAATGTTCAATTTGATATTTGGGTTTTTGGTTCAGGAGGGACTGAACCAAGAACTGAGCCTACTGTTTGGGGAAATTGGTGGGGCTATGGTGAAGGCGGTGTAGCAGGCTATCTGCCTTCAATAGAGGGATTTCTGCTATTATTCCTTTATTCTTACTTTTGGCTTAATATTTTTACACCAACATTCAGACCCCTCAGAATAATATTTCTAGGGTTTTGTTTCCTCTATATTATGGCATTTAGTCACTTATTTATCCCAGAAGGCTGGACACATTATTCTTAAACTATTTTAACCTTGCAAGACTAGCTTTAAATTTTGCTAAGTTTTCTTTAGCTACTACTTTACGATCAACCATAGGTTCAGGATAATCTTTCCCAATAATACACCTTGCATTTTCTTGTATCGGAGTTGGGGCTAAGTGAGGTTCAAAAATATACTTTGAAGGGTAGTCTTTCAGTTCAGGAACCCAATATCTAACAAATTCAGCATCCTTAGCTTCAACATTTAGACTAGACTTCCCATCTGGGCAGGGATTGTATAGTCTGAAATAAGGCATGGAGAAGGGAGCGACTCCAGATAGCCACAACCAATTTCCATTATTTAGGGCCCAATCTGCATCAACTAATTTCCTATCAAATACGTCTCTACCCAGTTCCCAATGCTGCCACAGTTGCCCTCTAGTTAGGAAACAAGATACAGCATGCCTTCCCAAATGGTGCATCCATCCGGTCGCATCTAATTGCCTCATCATTGCATCGATGTATGGGAAACCAGTTTGGCCATTTTCCCATAATTCCATTTTACTCTTATCAAAATCTCCCCATTCTATTTTTTTACACATTGAATTATTTGTGTCTGAATCCCAGTTTTCTACCGCTCTCGATAAAATGTAGAACATTTCCCTAAACATAAGTTGCCCGTGCATAGATTCGGGAGGTTGTGTGTGTTCTCCATTTCGATAACATTTTTCAGTTTCCTTCCACAGCAGTCTAGGCGATAAACAGCCAAAGCTTAGGTATGGTGAAAGTCCCGTTGTTTCAGGTTCTAATGGGTTTTCTGGTTTATTGGTAGAAGTTGTACGAGGTTTTCTAAAGTTTCGAATATATTCCTCTTCGGAACTTACTTTTTTTTCTAAACGGATTAATGCTTCAGATTCGCCACCATTGAAATAAGACTTGGAATCTTTTTTGAGTATAGATAGTTCTTTTTCGATATCAAAAATATAGTTTTCAACAACTTTAGGATAATTTTTAGCTACTGGTTTAGAGCTTTCAGGGATATCTAAGGGTTCATCAATACTGTAGAATCCATCTTCATCCTTTGGATATATATTTGAAAATAACTTTTCCATATCTTTCATTGTTTTTGGAGGTTTGAAGCTCTCCTGGTTTACTATTTCTTCGATATTCGTTAATGAATTTACTTTAGAGATAAGATGTAGTTTAACTGAAGTATTTTTTGCTAAAATTCGTTTCAGACTATTTTCATTCTTGACATCATCAGGTTTGTTTGAATAGTCTGTAAAGATTTCTGAGATATTCAATAAATCGTTACTCAGAAGTTTATCAAATATATCTTCAGAACTACCATTTAAAATTACCAAATTAGTCCCAAGTTTAGCTTTAAACTTTGAATCCAAATCAATTAAAGATTCATATAGAAATTTAATTCTATTTTCATTATTTTTTTGCCTTAGGTCACTTTTATCTAATATATACAGAGGAAGAATGTTTTGGGAATTAGTAGAATTTAGAGATTCAACCAGCACTTGGTTATCGTTTAAACGAAGTGCATTTCTAATCCAAATAATTCCAGTATGCATACATGCCTTTTATGTGTGGAAATATTAAACTTAGTAAAAAACAAATTATTATAATCACTACACAAAAGGTAATTTGTGATAGACATCCGTAGTGATACAGTTACGCAACCAACTGAAGGCATGCGAAAAGCAATGCTAGAAGCTGAGGTTGGAGATGATGTACTAGGTGATGATCCGACTGTTATTAAGTTACAGAATAAAGCCGCTGAATTACTTGGAAAAGAGACTGCACTCTATGTCCCTTCAGGAACAATGTCTAACATTGTTGCTACTAGAACACATACTTCACCAGGAGATGAAATTGTAACAGAAGCACACAGCCACATCTACAGGTACGAAGGAGGTGCCTTTGCAGCGCTTTCAGGGTGCTCTGTAGCTTTAGTCGATGGCAAGAATGGGTTGATGACTTCTGAGCAAGTATCAAGCTCAATAAGGAAAGCAGAAGGAAGCTTATCTCACTACCCCAACGGGAGTTTAGTTTGTGTTGAAAATACGGCACAAGGCGGTGGCGGTTCAGTTTATTCTCAAGAAGCCATTGATGATATTTGTAAAGTAGCAAGAGAAAAAGATTGTAAGTTACATATGGATGGAGCTCGACTTTTCAATGCCTCAGTTGCAAGTAATACAGATCCCGCACGCATGGTTCGAGACTTTGATTCAATTTCAATATGTCTTTCCAAAGGCCTTGGCGCTCCAATAGGTTCAGTTTTGGTTGGATCTAAGGAAGATCTTGCACAAGCGCACAGATGGAGGAAAATGTTCGGAGGGGGTATGAGACAAGCCGGAATGATGGCAGCAGCAGGAATTTATGCTCTCGAGAACAATATTGATAGGTTAAGAGAGGACCACAGAAGGGCAAGAAAATTTGCAGAAGCCTTAGTTGAAATGCCTAATTTTTCCGTAAATTTAGACACTGTTCAGTCCAACATTGTATACATTGGAGTTGGAAAGGGAAGATCCAAACAAATGATTGAAAAACTTGCAAAGCAAGATATTGATATCTTGGATACAGATGATTCAACTATTAGGGCAGTATTTCACCTTCATATTGGAGATGAAGATTTAGAAAAGATTATCGAAGTTTTTGCGCAGTTAAGGTAATTAATTGTCCAGCGCAAAAGAGAAGGTGTCATTTTTCTTACCTCCCATATTATCCATTTATTTCATCTGTCTTTTTTTATTTGTTCTAGATAGTTATCTACTTGGAGATATTTTTCCAGAATATGATAGAATCGAACCCGAATATCGCCCAGTTGAGCAAGCAACACGATTAGGATATCTTTTTGTTGCAGCAATAGCTTGGAAAGACCTTCAGGCTAATGTAAAAAATAAAACTAATGATGAGCTTCAAACGGGTAAAATCTTATTTTTCTTTGGCATGATTTTAGTTATTTTAGAAAACAACTGGGATTTAACGTTAAGAGAGTCTATGATTGGTAGATTTATTTTTGCTGCGACGCTTGGTTCAGTATTAATCAGATTGTCTTGGCTTGCGTTTCATTCAGATTGGGCAGTTCCTTCAATACAACCCTTACTTTACATTTCAGTGCTAGGTATTCTTGGTTTAGGCCAAACTGTGGATGCTTTTCATGATGGTATAGTTAGTAATGAAGCAGCAAATGATCTTGGCACGAACATTATTCTTGAGGAAACAACGGAATTATTCGCAGCATGGGTTCTTTTCCATGCAGCTTGGCTTTGGCACAATAGAAATCCAAAAATGGCAGCATTTTGGAGACAATCAGAAGGTTTAAAACTTTTAGCAGGCCTTTTCTTTTTAGGCATAGGCAACGGTTTCTTAGCATTTACCAGAGAAGATTCAGGTGGACACTTTGTTTCTAATCAAATTGCGGCTTTAGGATTTTTTTTAATCATTTGTGGAATTTATCTCATAATTAAACAAGTAAAAAACATTAGATACTCTCTTTAATTTTTTCTTAATTTCTGTAGATCGCCTGAGAATCCTAGTGCAGTAATTATCAATAGAATCTGAACAGATAATCTAACCAGATGACCCTGCGTCGTTAATCTAGTTCCATTAAAGGGAACATCATTAATCCACATATTGAAGTTCGCAGGATAAATTGCAATTAAAAAAAGAACAGTTAATCGCCCAGTAAGTTCTCTAGTATCTGGATAGATAATTCCCAATCCAACAAGAATTTCCATTACTCCAGTCAAATAAACTAAGAATAAAGCAAAGGGCATGTATTTCGGCACAATATCTACAAATTTTTGAGGCTCTCTGAAATGTTCTATA
The DNA here is from genome assembly GCA_036148495.1 of Thermoplasmatota archaeon. Lineage (GTDB taxonomy): Archaea > Thermoplasmatota > Poseidoniia > MGIII > CG-Epi1 > CG-Epi1. The sequence continues at coordinate 20,300 of JAYYHK010000012.1, forward strand.
CCAATCAATATGAACGGTATACCATAGATTAGTGCTAAAATATGTACAAGCAAAGGATTCACGTTACCTCCTTACTTGGTTTAATGCATCTTCAAGAGAAACTCTACTTTGATTTTTAGAATCTCTTTCACGTAAGGTAATTGTGCCGTCTTCTAAGGTTTGATGATCGATTGTCATTGAATAGAAAATACCGATCTCATCAGCTCTTGCATATCTTCTTCCTATAGATCCAGCTTCATCATAATATGCATCAACACCAACATTGATTGCAGCTTTCATTATTTCATGTGCTTTATCATCTAATCCGTCTTTAGTCATTAAAGGAGCCACTAACAAGTCATACGGAGAGGTATCTTGTGGCAGGGAAATCCATTCTCTTTCTCCATCAACATTCCAAGAGCTTTCCAGCAAACAATAAAGGATTCTATCCAATCCAAACGAAGGTTCAACTACATTTGGATATACCATTTCACTTCGACGCTCAGTTTTTTGAGACATGTAATCTTCGTTCAATTCAATATTCTGACCGTTAATATCGAGTTTAATTCCTGGCCTTAAATCAATATCTTTTATTGCTTCGAGAATAAGCTTTGCATCTCCTTTGAATTCTTTACCTAATTTTCCAATATCTGGTTTCCAAACATCCATTTCCTTTTCAGTACCTGGTACAGCAACTCTGAATTCCTTTGAGGAAGCTTTACCGTGAGAAGATAGGTCATAGCTACCTCGATGAGCTACACCAACAATTTCAACCCAACCTAATGAAGTGTTAATTTCACCATCCCAGCAATCACTTGAATAGTGAGCCATTTCGTTGGAACCATGTTGCCTAAATCTTAATTTTTCATTAGGAACACCTATTGAAATCAGAAAGTTTTGAGCTCTTGCTAGATGTGTAGCAACCAAAGATGAATTAACAATATTTGATTCTAATGCTTTGCCTACTGTAGTTTGAGATTCTTTTTCATCTGCAGGTAAAAGAGTAATTTTTGTATCTTTTAATTCAGAGGGAAGAATAGGTTCATCACCAGGCAAGAAAAAATGTTCAACTTCCATTTGAGTGAATTCTCTCATCCTTAGAGGTCCTTGCCTTGGAGAAATTTCATTTCTGAAAGATCGGCCAATTTGTGCACCTGCAAATGGTAGCTTTCCTCTATTTTGTCTCAATAGCCACGGAAATGCTAAGAAAATACTTTGAGCAGTTTCAGGGCGTAAATAACCTGGAGATCCCTTTCCAGCACCCACCGAAGTAGAAAACATCAAATTAAATGCACTCATTTCAGACAGAGGAGAACTACAATTTGGGCAAGAAACATTGACAATCGCTTTCGCCAAGTCCTTTCTCGACATTTCTTCTCCACCCTCCACAAGATGGTCGGCGCGGAATTGTTTACCACATTCTTCACAGTCAACTAAGGCATCATCAAATTCACCTAAGTGTCCTGATGCTTGGAATAGAGCTTCAGGACCTACTAATGCACCATCTAACTCTAAGCATCCAGCATTGATTACGTAGTGTTTTCTCCAGACTTCTAGAATACGCCTACGCATCCTAACGCCTACTGGCCCATAGTCTAGAAATCCAGCTAATCCGCCATATGCATCGAATGCTGGCTGAAAGATACCTCGTTTTGTTGCGACTGAGATTATCTTTTGAAAATCCACTTTAATTTCTCCATCTTGCTCCCAAAACGGTTGTTTTAGGGCTGAAAACAGACTCATAATTGTCACTAGCTTCTCTTGAAAGCAAAGCCCATCCACTTAGTTTCGGATTAAAATATCTTGAAGCTTTGTCCTTATTAAACATTTCATTAAGTCCAAAACAAGCAATTTCTAAGATTTTGTGTTTACCTATAGAAGAATAATTTTGGTCAATAAATCTTATTTCATCGAGCATGTTTACAGTACAAATCATTCCATTATCTGTACCAAATCCTAAGTCCAGCCCTATTTCAATCATTTTTTCCAGAGGCGGTCTGTTCCCGAAATAGTCATTACTTCTTGGACATACCACAACAGAAATATTTGATTCGTTCAATTTTTCTAAATCTTCATCAGTTGCATGACAAAGATGAACTACAAAGTCTGGGTTCAATTCAAGGAGCTTTTCGATATTTTCGTGCTCATTTTCAGAATGATGAATTCCTACTAGTCCATCTCTTAATCGAGCTTGAGAGCTCATTAAGAGTGCTAAGTCTCCAACATCTGCTAGACTACTAATTCCTGCATGTTTTCCTGGAAGGCTATCATCTTCAGATGGCCTCCCTAGGAGAATGCTTGTTCCTAGATAATCATGCATTTCAAAGGCTTCAATTCCCTTTTGACCACCTTCTCTGAAATCCATAATTAATCCTGTGGCTGAAAATGTTGCTTCCTTTAATCCTTTTAGAATTGACTTTTCGATATTATTTTCTTCTAACCACTTATGTTTCCATCCATCAGGCCCAACTAATTCAACTAAACTAAGGCCGTTAGGAAGTGATTTTCTTGCCCCAGTATCTCCAAGATGCGTATGACAGTTGCGAAAAAGAGGAACAAGAATCCCATCTTCTTCTTTTTCTTTACTAACAAATTCGCAAGTCTCTAAATCAATACAAGTATCAATAAATCCATCCTTTGTAAACAGAGGCCCTTTCCAGAACATTACAGTGCATCAGCAATTGCAGGTGCAACTGAAAATCTAGTGTAAACACCTTCCAAGGTATCAGAACTCAAGATGTCATCACAAACACGTAATCTGTTCGCAGCGTCTTCAATGAATAAACCGTGCGTACAAGCGGCAAAGACTCTCTCAGCGCCTCCGTCACGTAGAATATTAGCAGCAGTTGCTATCGTTCCTCCAGTAGAAATGATATCGTCAAGAATTACCGCGGTAGATCCTTTAACATTTACTTGTCCAGAAGTAGTTTCTACTGTGCGTCCATCAATTCTAACTTTTTTCATGACGTGAACAGGAACTTTGAGTAAATCAGCAGCGAGAGTACATCTATCCCTAGACCCTTCATCCGGAGCTACAACCATGTCTGGGCCGAACCCTTTCAAATATCTTACAACTTCTCTAGAGCCGTTGATATCATTAGCTTCACATCCAAAGAATTGTAAAATTTCAGGAGTGTGAACATTGATAGTAAAAACTCGAGTACACATTCCGCCAATTACGCTAGCAATAGCTTTTGCAGAACGAGCTTCTCCTGATTGAAAAATACGTTCTTGCCTTGAATATCCCATGTATGGGATAACGCAAGTTATTGTCTTTGCTCCAGCTTCTTTTACAGCTTGTAAAATTAAGAGAAGCTCTACAATTTTCTTATCAGGAAAAGTATTTTGAACGACAACAACATCCTGACCATTTACGTCCATTAAAACACGAATATATCTTTCACCATCGGGAAAATGCCGATTAACAACACCACAAAATTCAGCATCCATTTCTTCAGCTAAGGACGCACCTAATCTTTGGTGAGTTGAACCACTAATGATGTACATAATTAATCCAATGAAGCCATTACTTCAATTTCCATATCAGCATTTAATGGCAGACCAGCAACTTGCACTGTTGATCTAGCGGGAGCAGTGTCTTCATCAAAGAATTCAGCATACACTGCATTCATCTCTGCAAAGTCATTCATGTCCGCCAAGAAAACAGTTGATTTTACTACGTTATCTAATGTTAGATTTTTTTCAGCTAATACGGCCTTTATGTTTAGAATGGCTTGCCTGGTTTGTTCAGCTACACCATTTTCTAAGTCTGTAGCGTCGTGCTTTCGGCCTACTTGGCCACTTAGGAAAATAAAATTCCCAGACACGACACCCTGTGAGTAAGGACCGATCGGTTTCGGAGCCATCGAGCTCACCACGATCTCTTTCATAAGTTA
>JAYYHK010000013.1:0-27714 GCA_036148495.1 Thermoplasmatota archaeon
ACCCTGAAAACACTGGGGACAAGTGATGTAATACTAAGTAAAGCCACTTCAGCTGAAAATTTTGTAATGGGTACTATAGCTGGAATATCTGGCATTCTAATCGGATATCCTATTGCAGTTTGGCTACTACAAACGTTTACATATGAAATATACTATGTTCCTACTTATTTCCCGAATGGGTTACCAGTTGTAATGATTATTTGTGTTATACTACTCAGTGTATCTGCAACTATTCCTTCTTGGATTAGGTTAAGAAATATGAACCTTGGAAATTTGGTTAGATCCATTGAAAGATAGTGCGATTTGTATATTATTAGAATTGTAATCGTAGTCACTAGTTATTTAAACTAATTTGTAAAATGCAATTAATGCAACAATTGGACATTATCGCTAAACAAGTAAACCGAAGTCCACGTTCGGTTATAGGTGTAATTTTAGTAATCACCATCTTCATGTTTTGGGTTTTAGCAACGGCCCCTGTGCCTGGGGACCCAAGTCAGGCCGGATTCATACCTGAAAATGAAACTGTTGATGCACTAACTGACATCGGTGAAAAATTTCAGACTGAATATCCAGTTGTGACACTGATTAAATCAACCGATATCGTAACCAGTTCCTCATTTGTAGATATACTTAATTTACAAATTGCATTTACAAATGAAAGCGAAGATTATGAATTTAGTAATGATGCTAAACTAATTTCTGAGAGTCTCATCGATTCTAGAAATAAAAGCAATAGTATTGTCTCACTACCGAATTTGTTAGCTGTAGTGTTTAACGAAAGTTCTGAAGACTTAGACCAGTTACGAGACTTTTATGAATCCAAAACTGATGACGAAATTAAAAGTGCATTGAAGGGCGCTTTAAGTGATGCTAATTTTTCAAGCATAATTTCTCCAATGCTAGGTGAATTCGACGGAAATGCTTCTGCCAAGTCAACTATTTTACTACTTACATTCGACAACAGTAATCGTGAAAACGAAAACTCGGTTCAGGCCTTAGAGAGAATATCAAAAGTTGAAAATTTAATGGGAGGTATTACAATGCATTATCGGGAAAATGAGCTGAAAACTACGTCAGCTTACTCCCTCGGACAAGGTGCGATAGATGCAGAAGTAAATACAGATTTTGAAAACGATGTGAATAATAGACTGGGAATGTTTGTTTTGGGATTTATTCTACTTGTGTTATGGTTAACTTTTAGATCTGGAACTGACATGGCACTTACTCTTTTGTCTTTATTTATTTCGATAATATGGACCTTTGCGTTCGGAGTAATGTTAGATTTTGAACCAAGCTTTTTCATTGTTATTATCCCAATATTACTAATCGGATTGGGTGTTGATTATGGGATACATCTTACAATGCGATTTAGAGAAGAGGTTGTAGAGCATGGAGATATAGATAAAGCCAATAAAACCTCCATAATCTCGGTTGGTTCTGCTCTACTATTCGCAACGATTACAACTATGATAGGATTTTTCTCAAACGTAACCTCCGAAATAACTCCAATTAAAGAGTTTGGCATTCAGACAGGGCTAGGAATATTATCTGCATTTGTCATATTTGTGACTTTTTTACCTGCTTGTAGGTTAATGATTGCAAGATATTACGAAAATAAAGGACTAGATGTCTTATCTGAAACAAATGTAAACGTAATTAAAGCTAAAAAAATAGGAAATGAAAGTAATGCTTTATCTGATAAATTTATGAGCATAGGCTCTATTCTAGCTTTAAAATACCCCGAGAAAACACTTGCATTCTTCTTGGCTTTAACGTTAATTGCAGGGTACGGAGGAAGCCAGATATCATCTGAATTTAATGCTGAGGACTTTTTACCTGAAGAAGTTGAAATTGTAAAACAATTTAATTATTATCAAGAAAATTTTGGAGCAACGGCTGGCGAAATTTCTTTCATATATGTAAGCGGTGAAAATATTGCAACTACAGAAGTATTCAAGGCTATGCAGCAAACTCAGACTGAATTGTTAACTAATCAGCCTGATAAAAACGGAAGAATCTATATTACTGAAGACCCAAGTGAGCTTATGTCTCCATTAGTTGCAATACAATACGCTGCAATGATGAATCAAACATTTGCCGAATTGCTCAATGAATCTGATAAAGATGGAGATGGTATTGCAGACACGGATGCTGAACTAAGAGAATTACTTGATTGGATGTTTGCCAACCAACCTAATATGATTCAGAATTTTATTTACCTTGACGAAAAAACAAACGAATTTACTGTAGCTTACATTATGGTAACAACAAAATCGAAAAATGTCTATTACATAGAAGTTAGCGAAGAACTAAACAGGGACATTAAACCTTTAGAGGCAATCGAATCTAGCAGTAAAATAAATGCAGTCGCAACAGGCCAACCACCTGTATTTGTTGTTGTTATGGATACAATTACGTCAACTATGATTCAATCTATAATTTACACTATTATCTTATCTTTTGTCGTTCTGACAGCTGTTTTTTGGATAAACGATGGACAACCATTACTGGGACTGTTGACAATAATCCCTGTGCTTCTTGTATTAACCTGGATTCTGGGAACAATGGTTGTTATTGGTTATAGTCTTAATGTTATGACTACTTTAATTGGTGCATTAACCATTGGACTAGGTGTTACATATGCAATACATATATCCCATAGATTTATTGAGGAATTAGAAGAGCACCACTCTTTAGAAAATGCAGTTAATAACACAGTAAAAAACACTGGATTCTCACTATTTGGTGCTGCAATGACTACTGTTCTGTCTTTTGGAGTACTATCTCAATCAATATTAGTTCCGATGCAGCAATTTGGTACGATTACTGCGTTAACAATTTTATTTTCATTCTTATCCTCTGTTTGGGTTCTACCAAGTATTTTAGTTCTTTGGGCTAAACAAGCCGGGCTAACTGAAATTAAAATACCTGAATCAAAGGAAAAGGCTGATGCTTCTATTATGGCTACAACCTCGGATAACGAAAGTGAAGACAATTCAGAAGAAGAATAATTAATATTTACTTATTAGCTTTAGCACAAGCTTCTCGCAAGAAGCAAGTGCTATGTCATCCGAGGATCTTAAAACAATAGTAGCACCATAAACTCCATCTCTAGAAAATGGATAGCTTCCCACTGAGACATTTGAAAACTTGTTCTGAATCTCTGTTAGTTCTTCTGCAAAATAACTTTCCCCAATCAAAATATCATGTGACTTTGACTTGACAACATCACCAGCCTCAAGATAATCATACATCCCTTCCAACATACCTTGCATTATCTTTGGAATTCCTGCCATCACAAACACATTTTCAATTTTGTAACCTGGAGCTTTAGTTGCTGGACTGTAAATTAATTCTCCACCATCGGGAACATGAAGCATTTTTAGTAAGGGATCTGTTAATTCCTTGCCATCTAGAAAAGCTTTCATTTTTTCTAATGCACTTTCATCTACTTTTGCCTCAACACCAAATGCCTTTGCAACACAATCGGTTGTTATATCATCGTGTGTGGGTCCAATACCGCCAGTTGTGAAAACATAATCATATTTCTTTCTCAGTGAGTTAACTGAACTAATTATTGCCTCTTCGTCGTCCAAAACAACCCTAGCCTCAGATAGTGAAATACCTATTTTACCTAACCATTTAGCTAAGTATGCTAAATTCTTATCTTCGGTTCTACCTGAGAGAATTTCATCACCAATAATAACCAAAGAGGCTCGCTTCACAGTTTTTCCAGTTCTTTAATTCTTTTTTCCATTGGTGGGTGAGTTGAAAACATGTTGATGAAGAAGTCTCCTCCCCTCAATGGATTAACAATACACATTGCTGCGTTGCTTGGGGAACCGCAGTCTAATGGCTTCCTGTGATTTTCCCATTCTAATTTTTTCAATGCACTAATCAATGCCCATGGTTTGTTAGTTAATTTAGCTGCAGTCGCATCGGCATGGTACTCTCTTGAACGTGATACTGCCATCTGAAGTAAAAATGCGGCCAAAGGTGCAGTTATAGCTACTAAAATCATAATCCCTGGATGGACATTTCGGTTACGCCCGCCAAACATACTATTCCACCACATCATTCTAGCTGCGAAGGATATGAAGCCAGCTATGGTTGCTGCGACACACATGACTAAGGTATCTCTATTCTTTACGTGGGCCATTTCATGGGCCATAACTCCCTCAAGCTCATTATCATCTAGAACAGACATTATTCCGGTGGTAGCTGCTACGACTGCATTTTTAGGATTTCTACCTGTTGCAAAAGCGTTTGGAGTAGAGGAAGGAACTATAGCTACTCTAGGCATCGGTAAACCGTTTAAATCTGCTATTTTTTTTACAATACCAAATAATCTTGGGTTGTCATTCCTATCAATAACTTTAGCACCATATGCCCTTAGAACAATTGAATCACTATAAAAATATGAGAAAAGATTTATTGCAATAGCAATTACTGAAAAGATAATAATTCCATTCGACGAACCTGCAGCTACAAATCCTACTATCATCATTAGTAGAGTCAGCATAAAGTATAAGCCAAATAATCTCAAAAAAGCCATAGTTTGCTATAGTGCCCCCGTAAATAAAATTTATTCAGTCAACATAGTGTTCATATTCATGATTCTCAAGCATTCGAATTGCTTTCTGCTCAACTTCTGGATCATATCTGAACACAGGATTAGGACTATCTCCCTGAGGTTGACGTAGTTTATCTAAATCGCCCTCTGAAAAGGCTTTCACAGCCTCGACCATTAAATTTGAAGCTACGACTGAGGTTTTGTAACACAAATCATGGTAATCATCTCCCCGTTTAACTTCTATTTCCCTTTTTCCAACTAAGTCACCTGCATCAATATCTGTTGAACAAAAGTGACAACTACTTCCAATTTTGATTCCCTCGTGAACGCTCCATGCTGGTGATGCTGAGCCTCTGCACTCTGGTAAAAGTCCCGGGTGTGAATTTAGAACTCCGCCTTTATTCCCACCGAACTCTAGGATTTTACCCCTTATGATTCTAGTTCCTCCAAAAACTATCAAATCTGGGTTCGCTTTTTCAATATGAACCATACAATGTTCGTCGTTATGAATTGGAACTTCCACAAAAGGAATATTATGCTTCTCAACTTGAGAATGCATAGTAGGAGCTAAAGGATTAGAGCCAATCCTGAACTCAAATTTCTCTCTTTCGGTATTTCCGCCGTCTGAATTTTCTTCAATAATTAAGGATGGAATGAAGCCTGAGTCAATGAGCTGAGAAAGCATTTCTCTACCCCAAGGATGTTCTGTAATAGAAAAGAATACAAAATTCATTTTTGTGCAACCACCTTAAACTCAACTGAGATAGGAGTAGGGAGAGAACCCACTTCAATTGTTGTTCTAGTAACTTCATACCCTTCCAAATATTCTGAATAAATTTGATTGAATTGAGAAAAATCGTCTTTCATATTTGTTAAAAAAACCATTATGTCAACAACATTAGACATTGATAAATTAGCCGCTTCTAAAATCGCATTAACGTTACTAAAAACTGCATGTGTCTGTGCCTTAATTCCTTCTGGTATTTCATCAGTTTCGGGATGTCTTGGCCCTACTCCAGATAGGAAAACTAAATCTCCTGCCTCTTTGGCATGAACATATTTCCCTACTGGTTTAGCTGCTTTTTCTGAATTAATTGCCATCTCTTTCCTCTAATGGCCCCATACCTGGTTGATCATAAAAGTCTAAAACTTCTCTATCTCCTTTATAGAATTCAGGATCATCTTCATCGTACTCAAGGTCACCAGCTGTATCTTCTGCCGGAGTTAAGGTTACAACTGCTGCACCAGTTCCACAGATTGGTTCATAAGCAAGTACATTTCCGTCGTAAAGATTATTTTGACCCATTATCGAGGCCATTATCCAAAATGGCTTGAAACTGACTACCTTTGGAACCCTAGCTTCATTGTGAAATTGCCTAGACAACTGGGAAACATCTTCCAACCTACCTTTCTCAAGATACTCCAGAAACTTAGAATTCCACTCGTGATCTTTAAGTGAATGAATTCTGTCATCTTTAGGATCAATCTCTACAGTGTGTAACCTATTCGATAATGCAGAAACCACAACGACTGCTGCTTTTTTTCCACTTTCATCTATAGCATCTCTTATCGATTTACCGAGAACTATACTCTCGGCCCTATTGGCATACATATTACTTGAAACGATTATTGCAGGCAACTTATTATCTGGATTTAATAGTTTTAGGGCTACAATTGAACCTGTATCTATAGGAAAACCATAGTAAGAAACGGTGCGCGCATGCAATCCTCTATCTTTGCATTTAGTAACTGCTAATTCTGCAAATTCGGGGTCCATTCTAAACTTATAATCTATACTTCCTAAATCGTGAAACTCTTCGTCTACATATGTCCATTCAGGTTCAGGATATGCCTGAATTTGATGACCTAAAATCGAAGGCCAAAATGTACTGTAAAGTACTAAAATTTCAGCTCCACTTTCCTCAATTTCTACTTTCGCTTTTTCATAGGCATCTCGGACCCTTTGCCAGCCTTCATTTTTCTCTGGACAAAGAAGTGGATGAGGTAAACCAGGAACTAAAACTCCCTTACAGACGTTATCCTCTCTCATATTTTTGCCTTTTTAGGGTCCCAACCAATAATTGCATTACCAGTACCTATTACTGTTCCGTAAGCATGTACTGTAGCTTTGTAATCTGGGAAACCAAGTGCACTCATTAACCAAGTTAAGCAGCCTGCTTCAGTTTCAGCAACTGTCTGTTCGGTAAAATCGGGCATTAAATCGATCATTTCCCTTGTTTTACCTTCTTTCATCAAGTTAATCATCTTCATATCCCAAAGATATTGATTATGATTAGTAATATGCTCTTTACTCATATCTTCTGGAATCTCTGGCTCTGTTGTAAAGTGGCGATGAGATAATGAATTGCTAGACAATAGTAATGCTTTCTTTCCTGAAGCTTCAACAGCTTTACGTGTTGCTTCTCCCAATTTTATCATATTAGCTTGCATAAGCTCTGAATTAAAATAAAACTTAGAACGATTTGAAGAAATACATACTATTGGTTTATCCCATTTAGGATTTACTAAGTGGCCACTGGTTATGGTTCCATAGTCTATCCTGAAATCTGGATTCTCCATCATTTTAACTAACAAACCTTCCTCTGCTGCACTGTCATGAATTGCCTTAGATAATTCTACATCGACTTTCAAGTCATAATTATATCTAAATATATTTGGAAATATAGGATCTACAGATAGTGATTTAAATTTCTCAACGCCTAAGAAATGAGTGCCTACAAATGTAGCCCAGTGAGGTGTGTGAATTATTATAACATCATAATCTTTCTCTGACAAACTATCTCTCAATCTTTCATACCCCCAGCGAAGCTCCTCCCAGCCGCCTTCTGAAGTGGCTTCATTCTGTGGTGGATTCTCTGCATAAACAAGATGTGGAGGGTGCGGTGCTAGAGCACCCATTACTATTTCCCCTTTAGACATGCTTATACAATTAAACCCAGTTATAAGACAATTAGCTCAGTTTATGTTGAATAAAAACCAGCGTATTATTTGCTTTTCTAACCAATAAGATATGTCTCTTGACAAGAAAGCTACGTGCCCACCTTTTTTAGTTGTGTGAAAATTCAATAGAGATGAAGATAATTCCTCTGCTGAGGGAAAACAAGCAGGCGGTGATAAAGGATCATCTAAACTATTCAGCATAAATGTAGGATGATTTATTTTATTCAAATGAGTTGCAGAGCTTATTTCACTGTAAAATTCTGAAGCGCTCTGAAAATTAAAATAAGGTGCAGTAATTTTATCGTCTAACTCATACAAAGTCCTAGATTCAAAAAAAACATCATAATTTATTTCGTTAGGGAATCTAGACTCTTTTAACTTATATTTATCTATAAGTGAGGAAACAAAGGATTGTTCATAAACCCTAGAAAATCCTTTACTCATGGCAACAACTCCTGGCTCTATTCGGTAATTACCTGAAATGAGAGCTGAGGCTGATATCTTTGGTAGTTCCGACTTTGGTCTCGAAATACAATTAGCTAGAATATTTGCTCCAAAGCTATATCCAACTAAAAAAATAGGACGAGATGGATTTTGATTTCTTACATGCCATATTAATTGCTCTAAATCTTCAGTTTTTCCTGCATTGTATGTGTAAAATGTATTATTAATTTCTCCTGAGCAAGAACGATAATTAATTGCATAACCGCTCCATCCCAATTTTTGAATTAATGTCATTAATCTAGTGATGTGAGTAGAGTTGGAACTCCCCTCGAAACCATGACACGCGATGACTACAGGCCCTCGACCGTCTACTATATCTACATCAAAGAAATCTTCGTCAGGAGTAACCAATCTTTCTCTCCTATATTTTACAGATTCACCTTTGAGAAAAATACCTGCATATATTGACTGCGAATGGGGATTTCTTAAGTGGTATGGAGTACGAAATGAAGTTAACTGGAAATTTGCTTTTGATTTCATAATGTGTAAAATTTTACTCTTTAACGCAAATATTTACGGGTTGAGAGAAAAAACTTAGGCTCCAACGTCCACCTTCTGTTCCAACTCCGCTATTTTTAACACCACCAAAGGGAACGCGTAAATCTCGATGGAGCCACGTATTAATCCAAACCATACCAGTCTCAATTTTTTCAGCTAAACTTTTCCCTCTTGCAGAATCTGAAGTCCAAACTGAACCTGCTAATCCGTACTCTGTACAATTTGCCATTTCAACTGCATCTTCATCTTTTTCAAATTTATGTAATGTAACAACAGGACCAAATATTTCTTCTGTAGCCGTCCTGCTCTGATAATCAAGATTTGAAACTATTGTTGGCTCCAAAAATGAACCTTCATCAAACGGTGATTCCAAACTAGGCCTATTTCCTCCATACAAAATTTCGCCACCCTCTCTTTCTGCTAAATGAATATAAGATTCGACTTTATCTCTATGTGAAAGCGATACTAATGCTCCTAAATCAGAATCATCTGAGGAAGGATTTCCTACTTTCATGTTACTTACATGCTCTATAAATTTTTCTAGAAAATCGTCCCAAATTTTATCAGAGACTAAAATTCTACTACCACATAAGCAAACTTGACCTTGATTAAGAAATCCTGATCTTGCGATCTCTGGTATTGCTGAATCCAAATTAACATCATCTAGAACGATTGTAGCATTTTTGCCACCTAATTCCAAACTAAGTTTCTTGAACATGGGAGCTGCGGTTTCAGCAACTTTTTTCCCAGTAATGGTTCCACCTGTAAAAGAAATCAAGTTAACATGAGGATGAGAAACAATCGCTTGACCTGTCTCATGCCCAAAACCATGAACTATATTCACAACTCCTGCTGGTAAACCTACCTCATCAAAAACTTCAGCAAGAAGATTTGCTGTTAATGGAGTTAACTCAGAAGGTTTTGCGACAACTGTATTGCCCATCACAATTGCAGGAGCTATCTTCCAAGAAAGAAGGTACAACGGAAGATTCCAAGGAGTTATAAGACCAGCTATTCCTACTGGTTTAAAAATTACATGATTTGTGGCATCCTCCATCAAGAACTTTTGTTCGTGAAAATCTTTACTAAATTCGGCAAAGAAACGGAAATTTGCAACTGACCTTGAAGCGTCAACTGCTCTTGCTATCTTAATTGGTTTACCTGTATCTAATGACTCAAGTTTAGCTATTTCATCCGAACGTGCCTCCAGTGCATTTGCTATTTTTTCTAACCATTTTCTTCTTTCATCTAGTGAAAGACTACTCCAATTATCACGCGCTTTATCTGCTGCCAAAACAGCTTCGTTAACATCATTTGAATTTGAGCGTGGAATGGTGGCTATGACTTCACTGGTTGCTGGGTTTATGTCCTCAATCGTTTCTTTGGAATCGACAAATATTCCGTTAATGTAGTTTCGAACTAAAATCATTCTGTACTCTTGTAATCTTCAGGATTAAAGTACCATCGATCATTATCTGGATCCCATTCATCCCATGTTGGAATATCCTTTAATTTTTCTAAGTATTTCTCTGGAACAACACCTGGAACCAAGAATGCTTTCTGCCTTCTAAGAGGGTAAGGATTTCTTAATTCCATTCCTAAGACTCCCAATATTCCTCTTGCTACATACCATGTGGCTTGAGGATTCCAACCGTGAGCAATCTTGACTACTACTCCTAGACCTTCAGGATAATCCTCGTGAATAATCGAAAGACCTAATAGACCGTCTGCCCCTTCCTTAGCAATTACTTTACCATTACAAGTTTTGATAATCGTGGTATCTAATCTATTGAAACCACCTACTAAATCAGGATTTTTCGTCATGGCCTCCCAAATCCAGGTTTCATCTTTTTCTTTAGCTAAGCCAGCATAGCAGGCAGCTAACTCTTTAACGGTATTAGATAAAGTAGGAAAACCATCACCATCACGTGCTATTCTCTGCGGATTCCAATCTTTACCTAAAAAATGTCTTATTTCCTCTAAAAATGCAAAGAAAAAGGGATGACTTGGTAAGGTATAACCTGCTCTATTCCATCCTTTGCGCCTACAGCCAAGGAGTATTGCTGCGTGTTGACCTGAGGAATTTGAATACCAACGTCTTGCTCTTCGGACCTGCCTGCCAAATTGAACTAGGGGTAAATCTAATGGCGTTTGCATTAATCCCCAATCTGATTGAGGAAGTAGAGACTGAGCTGCCTTAACATGCTCTGATGTACCATTATGACTGGCTACTGAAATTGCTTTTTGATCCCAATTTAAATCGGATAATTCTTCGTTAAAAACCTTCAGCATTAAAGGCTTCATCATTGAACGGCCATAACAAAGAACATTTCCGCCAAAACTGTGAATGTTTTTTCCTCCACTATACCAAGCTACAGCACCATGAATTGTTGTTTCACTGACTCCATTTCTTCTGTAGTCAACTAAGGGTTCCCATTCAACATCTCTTCCCGTCGGAATATCTCCTTCAGTATCTCCTAAGGGGCTACTTGGATACAATTCTTTAATTTCTGTAGGGTGGCTCATTTTATTAATTCCTCAACACGAGGTACAACCTTATTCATGAAAGCTTCCATGTTTCTTACTACTCGAGGACTATCATGATTAAAGAAATCAAACCAAGTCATAATACAATCATCTGGATGAAAACGTTCGGCTATTTGCTGTGCCACTTCTTCTACGTTACCAATAACTGAATTATCTGCAGCTTTTGAAACCTTATTGGGGTCTATTGTTCCTTCTAAAGCACCCCAATATGAACTTAGTGAATTTTTAGCTTCTTGTTTTGCAGCTTCAGTTCTTTCAACGTCAGATAAATTTGGTTCATCGTTTACAAAAATCATCAAAGTTCTGGGCATATAATTTCGCTTCCAATTTCCGCCTTTAGAATTATAATGCTTAACCATCCTATCATGAGTTGCCTCTATCACTTCAGGAGGCGTTATTGATAAGTTGAAAACTTTAACTGGCCTTATTTTGTTAACTTCTTTTTGAAGACTAGCATCATGGGAACCTAATATTAAATCTAGTAATTCCCTATTCCAAGACTGTGGAATGCTTTTAACGTCTTCAAAAACATACCTATTTGGAATATGAATTTCATCTGGAGCATTCGTGAGTGAATCGCGTTTCATAATGGCTTCTTGAACTTTAATCCAATCTTCATCACTACGGAAATTTGACCTTGTAAGAATTGTTTTTCTAATATCTTTGCTGTTTACAATTTCTCCATTAAGTAGTTTCAAGAAAATCTCAGAAGCTTCTGCAAAAATTTGACCTCTTAACGCTGGCCAAGCAGCTTCCTCTACAATATCTCTCGGAACAATACCATATGGTCTAGCCATAAACTCAAATCTACCTGCTGAAAAACCTATTCTTAACTTCCTTTTCTCATTTTCATCAAGGCCATGAAGTGCCAAAAAAGCTCCGACTCTTTCAGCAATTCCAACGGGACCTCCGTGAGTTAATAAACTCATAACTGCGGAGCCCACGTGAATGTTATTTGTTCTAGAAAACATTAGATGTGCCAGTTGGAAAAAATCTGTACAAAGTCCAACTTCACCCTGCCAATGAGGAACTACCGGTTGTTTATTATTTTTCTGAACTTCAGTAGATAAATGAGCTTGAGCGACCCAGGCTGTACCAAAACCTAACTTATCTGCAGATTCCAGTTGCTCAAAAAAATTAGTATACATTGTGTTTTCGTCTGGCGTAACTCCATCTACTGGTGTTTGAGATATAGAAAGAAATATGTCAAAATCCATTATATTGAACCTGTCCTTCCACCATCTACTGGAATGCTTGTCCCTCGAATAAAACTAGCTGCAGATGAACAAAGAAAAGCTACTACTTGACCCAATTCAGAAGGATCTGCTAACCGAGCTTCTGGAACTGTACTTAGCCATGCACTTTCAACTTCTTCTTGACTTATGCCTTTTTGCTTTGAAAGGGTTTTTTTCAGTTCAGTAAGTCTTTCTGTATCTGTAAAACCAGGTAGCACATTATTGATAGTAATTTGAGGAGGTAATTCTTTAGATAATGTTTTTGACCATGAAGCCATAGCTCCTCTGATAGTATTGCTTACACCTAAACCTGGAATCGGTTCTTTGACTGAGGTGGAAATAATATTTATTATTCTTCCATAATTTGATGATTTCATGCCTTCCAAAAGCAGCTGAACTAAAGTATGAGAAGCTAGAACGTGCCTGAGAAATGCCTTTTCGAAGTCATTAGATTGAGCCTCAATAATTGGTCCAGAAGGGGGGCCTCCTGAATTATTAACTAAAATGTGGAAAATTCCGTTTTCTTCAATTTCCTTAGTTACTAATTCTCTAAGGGCGTCTAAATCTTCAAGGTCGCAAGAAATCGTATTATCTCCGGAGGCACTTCTAGAGAGGACAACTACATCTGCACCATTTTCCACAAGAGAGTCAACCGTAGATTTCCCAATACCACTTGTTCCTCCACAAACTAACGCCCTTTTTCCCTTTAAATTAATCAACTACTCACCTCTAAACTCATAAAATTCTTTATTTTTTAATTCAGGCAGAGCCTCTTTTTTAATCAAAATACTACGAACTGCCCACAAATCCACAAAAACTCGATACTTAGTAGTCATATCCAAATAATCAACACCAGACGAACCTCCTGTACCAATTCTTCTCCCTATCATACGCTCAACCATTCTTGCATGAGACGTACGCCACAGAATCATGGATTGTTCTAATTCGATTAAAGTAGAAATTAATTTACGTGGCCAAGCTAAAAGAGGAAGTTCACGATAGGATTCTATAAACACTAAACCTGCACGTCTACGGCGTAAAGAGCTTTCTTCCTCAAAGAAATTAACTGCATCCTTGTTTGTATCTGGATACAATTTTTTGTGAGCTAACAAGTAATCGGCAATAAAATCATCAACATTTTTCTCATCACTTGTAGAGCCGTAAACGGACCCCTGTATTGGTGTCCTTTCTAGCCAGTCGCATGTAACATCATACAAGGAATTGCTAGTTTCCAGCTTTCCAATTAGTTTACCATCAATCCATTTTGATCCCATTAATGATTCCATTTCTCTCATTTGAAAGGATTCAAAACCTGAAGCTGTTCCTAACTCATCTCTAAAATTGAGGAAATCTTGAGGTTCTAGAGTTTCCATAACGCGCCATTGCTGTGACATCAATTTGAAAGTCTCAATCACTCTCTCCATATGATGCACTGCTTGAGGCAATTTAGTTTCCTCTACATAATCTGATGATAGAATGTTTCGTGTACATGTTAATTCATTAATAACTAACTTAAACCACAACTCAAAATTTTGATGAACTAAAATAAAATGAAGTTCATCATTACTAATATTTTGGGTTTCTCCCTCAACTCCTGTTTGTAACTTGAGCAACTCCTCTAATCTCAGATACTCTGAATATGTTGGAGACATTAGTACCCATTAAGGATTGTATATTATATCGACTGCGTTTAGGGTAGTATGATAATATGGGCGCATGGATTATGGGGAAATCCAAACGGAAGTAAGGTTACAGCCATAAGAGATAGTGGAATTAAGATAAATTCACCCGACTTTAATAATATGGAATTAGGAGAAAGAGTTGAAGTACTCGACAACCTAGTTTCAAATGAGGATGTAACTCTAGTAGGATCAAGCTATGGAGGATTAGCATGTGCGCTAGTTGCTCAGAAATATCCTGAAAATGTGAACGGAATGCTGTTGCTTGCTCCTGCATTACATTTACCAGAATCACCGAACGACAAACCTGAGGAGTTAGTAGCTCCAACTAATTTTCCTATAACTATAATTCACTCATTCACTGATGAAATTGTACCTATAAGTGCTAGTAAAGATTACATCAAGCGTTCTGGAAACAATCTAAGACTGATTGAAGTGGAAGATTCACACGTGTTAGAGAATTCATTCACTTTAATTATTTCCGAACTCAACAAATTGATAAACTAAGAGGACTCTTCTGTTGGAGATGCTTCAGGCTCTTCTTCAATAAAATAATGATTATAAATTGGTTTTTTGTCTGAAGGCAATTCTACTGATCCTGATTTTGCCATAGTCAATACATTATGTGCAGTAATTGCTTTTTCACTAATTGCATAAATATAATCTCCTCCACCCATAAATAGACTACGTTTAATACTTGGAGTGTCCCATGAAAATCTTGAACCGTAATATGAGGAATGATCAATATTGTCATTGTAAATTTCCAACGGTTTTTCTGGTGTAGCGTTAATCAACATTAATTTAGAAACATATTCATAACCGTAATAATTATATGTTTTACCATCCTCAATAACTGAATTTTCAAACCATCGACTGGTAGATAATGGAATTGCTAGCAAACCATCACTTTCCCAATATTGGAATGCTTTATGTTCATATGTAGCTTCGCTATGTGAATAAGACCAACCATTCTCTCCATTAGGAGCTGGATTTAATTTCAGCTCACTTTCAAGAATAGGATTAGAAAAGTCACTAACATCAAAGAAAGAAATTTGGGTAACTCCCCAATCCAATCCTTCGTCATCACCTGCAATTCCTATTGTAAGAAGATGAGTATCTCCTACTGGATGGATATATGTGGAAACTCCAGGAATTTTTAATTCTCCTATAATTCTAGGATTTGTTGGTTCGCTTAAGTCTATAGTCCATAAAGGATCAATATTTCTAAATGTTACAATGTATGCTTTATCACCAATAAATCTGGCAGACCATATACTCTCATCTGGTGCAATATCGCCCACTTTCCCTATAACCTCATATTCTGTTTCATCTGCGTTTAATCCTAAGACAAAAACGTGACTTAACATTGGTTCTGGGTCATTCATCCACCATCTTCCCCACTGTCCTGTAGTAGAACAAACACGGATGTTTCCATTATGCTCAGATAAAGAAAATTGATCTTGAATTGTACCATTTATTCTTCCACTAGCAATGTAATCTGTTTGGCCTGGGTTTGAAATGTCAAAAACATGAAGATTTGTCATCTCTTGAAAATCTGACTCTTCATCTCCCCAGAACCACCATGAACTTTGGGAAGCTTCAGCCATAACCATTACATTGCCTGAAGCGTACACAGTAGCCCAATTACTCAGAATATGATCTGCATTGAAACTAAAATTTTCCTCTAATAGATTAAGAGTCATGATGGAAGTTATACCTTGTCCTGTACTATCTGAAGCTGCTGCAAAATTTTGACAATTACCTTCTTCAGATTCTGTATATTTATGGGTAATAATCTCTTCTCCAGATTTCTCATGGATTCTTGGTAGAAGATTATCCAATGGTGTTTGGTCAATTACCTTATCATTATATTCGATAGTTTCATTCATAACTTCCATCCATATTTGCTCTTTTTTTGGACTATCCCAATCAAGGTCCCAATATGTTTTGTAGTCTGAAAAATCTAACCATGTTTTCAATCCATCAATTTCCATCCAACCGTAAGAAACCATACGAATAGTGCCTTCAAATTCACGGGCAGTTTGATAGCTACCTTCAATATACAATTCTTTCGAAACTTCAGGTAAACTTCTGTTAGTTAAATCTAAAACTGTTAATTTAGTAAAAGATGTAGTTCTGTAATAGTATCCATAATCAAAAATCTCTTCGAAATCGTCTGAACTATCTATTCCCTCATCGGATTCTGTTGATGACTGCGTTGAACCTACTGAATTTGGTGCCTTTCTTTCCTCTCTGACCACATCATCGAGAATGTGCTTTTCATCGTAATAACTGTAGATTTGAACGTTCGAATAGACTACTGCTTTATCATCAACTAAAAGCATCTCAGTAGGGCGACCTTCTATAGATATATTTGATAGATATGAAATATTACCTGCCTCTGGAATGTCAAGAATGTGCAGTTTACCTGACGGATAAATTCCATAATCTGAATAACCTTTGTTGAGCATGTAAACATATGAACCATCTGTTTTAACGAAGTCCGCTTCATCTACTCCTTGCTCCTGATTATTAGTTCCTGAAAAATCAATACCTTGTTCACCACCGGGGTAATTTTTAGGAGAACCTCCTGAGTTTGGAACTGAATCTGCTGTTAGAGATGCACCATCCATTTCTATCACTGCGTCTTCCACCATAATCGTGTCATCGATAAACCAACCACCTACACCGTAGTAACCAGTTCCTAAGGTAACACGCATCTCTTCTTTCAAGTGCTCTTTCAAGTCCATTTCAAGAAAGCCGCAGGTGTCATAAGATGATAAAGTGGGTGAAGACCTAGATCTATCAGAAAGTATATTTTCAAGATAAGTTGATTGTGATGATGTCAAAGTACTTGAATAATTGTTTTGCTGATCTTCTTCAGGCATATACGTTGCTATTGATAATGTAAGAATAACTACTGCAAAAATTGCAAAGACACCTGATGGTATACCTCCAAAAGGTTCAGGAATCGGAGCATCTCCACCAGACAGTCCTCTAGGCTTGTTTAACGATTTTCCAAAAACTTCAATTTTATCCATTAGAAAAAATACCTTTACTTTTACTATTGTCGTCTTTACTGTAAGACTCCAATTTATCGAGACATCTCTTGCACGTTACATGAATACTACTGGAGTTTTTCATCTGCTTCAATTCTCCAGTTGTCAATGGCCAACCACAAAGCGTTTTATCTTCTGTACCAAGCATGTGTCTCCGTCTCATAGATATAATTTTTCTTAAAAGTATATAAAAGAATGCCAAAAAAATTTGGACTAATCTTTAAGCTCAATTGTAAAAAGTCGAAGTAGTGTTAAAATTGCTTCCTCTAAAACCTCATTATCCTGCGAAATTGCTTGAGAAAAATCAATGCCAATTGCTAACTTTTCTATTAATTCCTGGGTTATGACTGTTTCTTTGAGAAATTTGTATATATTTTTATCTGAAAAAATTTCCTGAGCTGAATACCATGAATCTATCTTAACTAATTGTCCATTGTCAACCAATTTATCTATATGATAGTCTACTAATTGTGACGATATATCTGCTACATCTGCTATTTTTCTTTTAGAGGCTGGGGCACCAATCTTAATCGCTGCAAAGAGAATTCTAAATAGTTTGTCGGAATCTTCAAAATTATGCTTCAGACGAACATTTATTTCCGACATTGGTTAATTATTAAACTTGACCATATAAGTTATTGCCAAAAAAATTTGGCATAAAATTAATCAAAATCAATTAAAACTTTACCAATATTCTTTCTGTCTTGAATATAATGATGCGCTTCTGAAGCTTGCTCTTTAGAGAATACTTTATCTATATGAGGGTTTACTTTACCTTCTTCAATCCATTTTAATAAATCATTTTTTGCTTTTTCTAGGTGAGCCAAATTTTTCCAGCGTCCCAAGTGAATTCCAAAGACACCTCTGTTGCTTGCCATCA
The DNA here is from genome assembly GCA_036148495.1 of Thermoplasmatota archaeon. Lineage (GTDB taxonomy): Archaea > Thermoplasmatota > Poseidoniia > MGIII > CG-Epi1 > CG-Epi1. The sequence goes on from JAYYHK010000013.1 coordinate 17,940, forward strand.
TTTTAAGAGGGTCGAATTTAGGGAAAGTCATCCATGATTTAAAACGAGACCATTGACTTTTACGTTTGCCAGGCGCCATGTCTGATATACCAAATGAGCAAACCCGGCCCCCTGAACCTAGACATCTGTATGATTGCATCAAGTGCTCACCACCAATTGGATCTAAAACCAAGTCAACGCCTTTTCCTCCAGTCCAATCCATTATTTCAGCCAAAAAGTTATTTCTGTCAATTGGAAGAACTCCGTTGTCGGAAATGAATTCGTGTTTGCTTGAGGAACATGTGCCGAATATATTTTTAGCACCTGCAATTTTAGCCAATTCAGTAGCTGCAAGGCCGACACCTCCCGCAGCACCGTGAATTAAGATTGACTCGCCAGGCTGTAAATCTCCTGGATGTATGACCATCAAATATGAAGTCAAGTAAACTGCTGGAAAGGCAGCAGCTAGTTCAAAAGAAACATCATCTGGGATTTTAAAAACGGTAGAAGAGTTAGATATTGTATGAGTCGAGTATCCACCACTGCCACCAGAGCCTACAACTCGGTCTCCTACTTCAAAATTTTCAACATCAGGGCCTATTTCGTGAACTGTACCTGATACTTCCATCCCAGGTGTAAAGGGTGGTTTTGGAGCTCCAGGATAAAGTCCCATGCGTGATAAAATATCTGCAAAATTAATACCTGCCTTGGAAACTCTGATGCAAACCTCTCCTGCACCTGGAGAAGGTGTGGGTAAATCTTGAAGTTCCATACAATCTGGATCTCCATGCTTAGTTACTAAAATCGACTTCATTAATCCTCGTCGTAATAATAATCCAATCCAAGATGGGTAATGATTGTCTCACCCATCAAGTGTCTAAGCGTATTCTCTAGCTTAACTTTCTGGGAAAACAAGTCATGAATTGGATATAAATCGGGTTTGCACATCGGCGATTTGAAATAGAATGATAACCATTCCTGAATACCATGCAAACCAGCTCTCTTTCCGAAATCTAAGAATAATGCTAAATCTAAAACTATTGGAGCTGCTAAAATGGAATCACGACAGAGAAAATCAACCTTTATCTGCATAGGATAGCCTAACCATCCCTTAATGTCTATGTTATCCCAACCTTCCTTGTTATCTCCCCTAGGCGGATAATAATTAATTCGAACTTTGTGATACAAATCTCCATACAGTTCGGGATTCTTTTCCGGCTCTAATATTTGCTCGAGAACTCCTAGCTTAGACACTTCCTTGGTCTTGAATGATTCTGGATCATCTAACACTTCTCCATCTCTATTGCCTAAAATATTAGTCGAGAACCACCCGTCAATACCAATTTCTCTTGCCTTGAATCCTGGTGCAAGAATTGTCTTCATCAACGTTTGACCTGTCTTAAAATCTTTACCTGCAATTGGAACACCTTCTTTAGCAGATAATTCAAACATTGCTGGAAAATCTACAGATAGATTAGGGGCACCATTAGCATATGGAACTCCCTCCTTAATGGCTGCATAAGCATACAAAATTGAAGGGGCAATAGACGTACTATTTGAATCCAGAGCATTTTCAAATTCTTTAAGAGAACTATACATTTTGTGTGAAGGATCTTGGTAAGTCTCAGTACTACCGCACCAGACCATAACAATACGCTGTAAATTATTATCTTTTCTGAAATCTTGAATATCTTTTCTTAGAGCCTGAATTCTATCTCGGTGAGTAGTCTCTGATTTTACAAATTTACCATCTAATTTCTTAACAAAGTTCTTGTCAAAAACTGCTTTCATTGGCTTAATTTGTTCAAGTTCCTCTTTTATTTTGTCTAACAATTCTTTCTCAAGAACTCCAGCATTTACTGCAGCTTCGTAACAGTTGTCCTCAAAAATATCCCAACCTCCAAAGACTAAATCGTCCAAGGTACTTAATGGAACAAAGTCCTTGATTGGTACTTCACGTCTCTCATTTCTTTTCCCAAGCCGGATTGAACCCATTTGAGTAAGCGAACCAATAGGAGTAGACAAACCTGAGCGAACTGCTAAAGTACCTGCGATAAACGTTGTACTTACAGCTCCAAGACCTGGCATTAATACTCCTAATTTACCTTCAGCTTTCTCAATTGAAGTCGGACTTTCTATGGACATACTATTCCCATACACATGATTATATTAGAAATTAAGTTAATCATATAAGACAGATAAACACGTTAAAGAACCGTCAGCTTCTCTGAATTGCGACATTTCAATTTCGTGTACCTCTAAATCAAGATTTTTAAGAATCTTAAGTGTAGATTGATATCCCTTGGCCATCATAACGTTATTACCAATTGGAAGAACGTTCGCTGCATAAGCTTCACTAGCTGGTACCCATATAATTTCTGACTCCAAGGGAAAGTCTGATTCTTTGAACCAACCTTCTGGAGCTAGTAATTTACCTGGAACTGGTGAAGTACAAATTGAAATCAAATGTAATGACTCTGCTGGAACTTCAATAACATGTAGACCAAAATTTCTCTTGGAAAGAAATTTCTTCAAATCATCTATTCCCCTTCGGTTTGTTCTTTTACTATGACCAACTAAAAATGTATCTCCAAATTTAAGAACATCACCTCCATCCATCCGTGCCCCATCGGACATGTACTCAAGATTAAGATCTTCACTTAATGCAGATTCAACTTCATTCCTTTCCCCCAAACGACTATCATGTCCTGCATTAGTCATCAAAGCCGAATCTCCAGCTACTATTGCATGATCTTCAACAAAACAACAATCAGGATAATCTGAATCTGATGGAATCACTTTGACCGAAACTCCGAAATCTGATAACTTTTTGACATAAGCTTCATGTTGTTCAAAAGCTTCTTCGAGATTTGTTGGACCTGAACCAAAGTATTTGGCTAGTGCTTGATCAAATGATGAAGAAACTTTTCGAACGATTGCTCTCATAGTAAAGGACCAAAGATCAAAGGTAAAAGAACTGTTGCATCTCCTTCAACCGTAATTCTCCTAGCCTTGGAACGAACTTTACCCCAAGAAACGGCTTCTCTAACGCGTGCGCCACTGAGTGATCCATCCCACTCCGGTGCTGTAGTTACTTGAACTGCATAGTCTAAACCATCTCTGAATTGATTCCACCATATTGTGTGGTGTTTGGAAATACCTCCGCCTATCATTACAGCGCCAGTTGATTTCGCATCATGAACTATATCTGATAATTGGTGCTCTTCGCCTAAAATATCTAATGTGAAATCTTTGTGAGACTGCCAAAACAACCACAACTGTGAACCAACAGAACCGTCTGTAGGTCCCGGTACGAATACTTTAATTTTCTTCTTTGCACAAATTCCAAGAAAAGATTCAGAGCCTCTCTCCTCTTCTAAAATTCTTAAACCGAGCTCATGCCAAATTTCCCAGGGTTCCCAATGCTTTTTTTCACCATACAACTCCTCTAGAATGGGTTGCATCCATCTTTCAATAGGAATGCCATACGAGTTATCTGGAACTAAAACATTTCCAAGCCTGTTAACGCCTTCGTCTCTTAGAAGCTCATCATCCATTGCAAAATCTCCATGATAATAATCTGCAAGAACTCTAGCAATATCGTGATCTAGTGTTCCACATGTTGTTACAACTACATCAACCATATCATTCTCGACAATTTGCTTCATTAGACCTCTAGTTCCTGTTGCCATTATATCTGCTGGAAATGATACGAATTTAGTACAGTCTTCTGAATTCATATCCTTGACAATTGAACTAGCTGTGGATATTTTAGAAGCCACAAAGCCACCTGCCTCGCCAAATTGCTCTACTAAATCTCCTAATTTAGTCTCTGAATTAATGTTGATATCTTTTACTGGATCTCTATTCATCATTATCTTCACTAGAATTTAAATCTGAATTCTTCTCTTCATCATCTTCATTATGTAAGGCTACAGCAACAACTTTTTCTTTTTCATCGACAGACATGACCTTAACACCTCTGCCTACACGAGCTATTTCTCTTATAGAATCAATGTGAGTTCGTATTACCTTGCCTGATGAGGTCGTAGCTAATATCTGATTAGCTGCACCGGGAGTCAGTGCAACTACAACTTGACCACTCTTTCCGTCGACTTTAATATTCTTGACTCCTTTAGCTCCCCTTTTAGTCAATCTGTAATTTCCTGCATTCGCTCTTTTACCATACCCTTTTTCGGTGATAGTCAATAGTAAGTCATCTTCACTGACTAAACACATACTAACCACTTCGTCTTTATCTTTAAGACGCATACCTATTACACCTTGACCGTTTCTGCCAACTATTCTTACTTCACCTTCTGAGAATCTATTAGCCATACCCATTTTCGAAGCGAGCATAACTTGACTGTCTCCTTCTGAAATTGCAACACCAATTAACTCATCTTTTTCTTTGAGCGTTATAGCCCTGAAACCTTGATCTCTCGCCCATGCTCTTTCAATTCTGGATGAATATTCTTCTAGTCTAGTTTTCTTTATGATTCCTTTCTTTGTCGAAAACAAGAAATAATGGCCCTCCCCGGACATGTTTGAAACAGGCAACATACAAAGAACTTGTTCATCTTTTTCCTTACGGCCTTCATCTAACTTTTGAAGTAATTGAACAAGAGGAGTTCCCTTGGAGTACCTAGAAACATCTGGAATCTGCCAAGCTTTTAGGAAATACATGCTTCCAGCGGTAGTAAAAAATAACAAATGGTCGTGCGATCCCATTGAGTACAATTCAACTGGGAAATCTCCCTCTTTTGCTTTAATTCCAATTCTTCCTTTGCCACCTCTATTTTGCGCTTGATATTCGTCTAAATCAACGCGCTTGATGTAGCCTTCTTGAGTTCTCATTACTACAACCTGCGACCTTGGAATTAGATCCTCTGTATTCAAATCACCATCAAAATCTGAAATTAAAGTTCTTCTTTCATCCCCATACTTTTCATTCAGACCTTCCAACTCTTCTTTGATTATTGACATTATTTTAGAAGAATCTGCCAATATTCCAGAAAGTTCTGCCATTTTAGCTTTTAGTTCTTCAAGCTCATTTTTACGCTCTTCAGCATCTTGGCGAGATAATTGGTAAAGCCTCATATCTGCGATAGATTTTGCTTGGATCTTACTAAGCTTGAAATTAGCCTGTAAACCTTCAATGACGGCATCTCTTCCTGCTGCGTCTCTGATAAAGGCTATTACCTTGTCCATCTGAGAAATGGCCAACAGTAACCCTTCAACTATGTGAGCTCTTTCTTGAGCTTTCTTTAGTCTATATTCAGTTCTTCTTGTAATGATTTCCTTTCTATGGGATAAATATACGTTCAGTAAATCAATCAAATTCATTCTTCTAGGTTGGCCTTTAACTAAGGCCACATTATTAATTGAAAAACTATTTTCGAGAGCTGAATGCTTATACAACTGATTCTCAACTATCATTGGTGAAGCGTCTCTCTTAAGTTCGAAAACAACTCTCATACCTTTTTGGTCCGATTCATCACGTATGTCTCGAATACCTTCTACTTTTTTATCACGAACTAACTTAGAAACTTCTTCAAGTAATCTATTCTTTTGTACCATGAAAGGAATCTCAGTTACTACTAAAAATTCGTCTTTAGTTGTTGATTCGTGTTCTATTTTACCTCTTATTTTAATTGAACCTTGACCTTTGGAAAAAGCATCAAAAATACCCTTTCGGCCCATTATAATTCCACCTGTTGGAAAGTCAGGACCTGGCATGATATTCATTATTTCTGATATCGATGCTGAAGGATTGTCAATTAACAAAATAAGCGAACCTATAACCTCAGACAGATTATGGGGTGCCATGTTCGTGGCCATACCTACTGCAATTCCTGATGAACCGTTGACTAAGAGCCCAGGAAGGAGACCAGGAAGAACTGAAGGTTCTTGCAAAGAGCCATCGTAATTATCCATGTAGTCAACTGTTTCCTCGTCAATATCTGATAGAACCGTATCTGAAATCGTAGCTAAACGAGACTCTGTGTAACGCATAGCTGCTGCACGGTCTCCGTCAATTGAGCCAAAGTTGCCTTGGCCATCTATAAGAGGATAGCGTAGGGAAAAACTTTGAGCCATGCGGACTAAAGTATCGTATATCGCTTGATCTCCATGTGGGTGGTATTTACCCATAGTATCTCCCACAATACGTGCTGATTTTTTGTAAGGTGAGCGAGGGCCTGAACCCATCTCTTTCATTGCATAAAGAACTCTACGATGTACAGGCTTCAACCCATCTCGTGCATCTGGAAGTGCCCTGCCCACTATGACTGACATTGCATAATCTAAGTAGGATTTGCGCATCTCTTTCTCTAGACTTAGTGGCAGTATGGTATCTGTATTTTCCTCTGTCAATGTTTTCACCAAATTATTACTGAAGTGTATGAATGTACCCCCTTAAAAGGGAGTCCCCTAGCCAGTTAGTGACTCCACCAGTAAACTTAGTCCTCATTAATCCAAAAAAAAATACCGAAATCGACGAGGAAAATAGACGATTAATTGCCCGAGTTGCGCCTGTTTGTCTAGCTTATGATTTACATTTGTGGCTAGCTAATTTTGGAACTAAAAAAACACCACTTGATTTCGCTGAAAGTATTGCTCCATCAACCTCAATTGGAAAGGGAGGGGAGGATTTTATTGAAATATGCAAAAAAGGAAAGGTGAACTTTACAGATTTGCAGTTACCACAAAATATAGGTCTACAAATAATTTGTACAAACTTACCCGATAAATCAAAGGAAAAAAATATAGAAGAAATCGTTAAAATCTCTGAGGAAAATACAATTGCTTTCCTTTTTGGTATAAGTCAAAGAACAAATAAAGCAATTAAAAAAATTAAAGATAATGCACATACACATTTAGATATTACAAATAAAAATATTAGGTTAAGCTTGGACTCTGAAATCGGGGCCGTATGTCATTCTTTTTTTGTAACTAGAAAAGCTTGAGCGCTTCTTCCATCCTACCCAATTCTACACCTGTACTTTGCCTACCGCAAACTGCACCATTAGAATTTGCAACTATTCCAGCTCCAACTAAAGGTAAACCAAAATTTACCGTACCTTCCATTATTTCAATATCAAATATTTCTCTCATTTTATCTTTTTCGGAAGAAGAAATCTCAGGATGACAAATACCGCCTTTGTTAGTTATGCATCCTATCATTCCCAATGTATCCATATCATTAATTGATTGGGAGACCAAATTAATTTTTAGGATTTCTTCAGCCTTATCTTTTGCCCTTTTACCCAGTCTTTCATTAGAGAATCCTCCTCTATCGTTAACCAAAAAATTATTGCCAATTGCATTGGAACGATCTGGAAGAACTCCAAAATCTATCTTATGATTCTTTGAAATATCTGCAAACTTTTCCAACTCAAGGTCTGTTACAATATTCGACACCAAAATTCCATTATTATTCATCGCTATTAGCGTTCCCAATACTCTACTACCTCCAAGCGTAATAATCTCTAACTCAGTACCTAATGCCTCAGACATGGCCTTCATGTCATCTTCAGGAATACCTGGGGGAACTAATGTCAGATTATCATTAGTTGCACAAAAAACACCTGCATAAGGACTATTGAAAAGATCCTTTTGAACTAACGCCATTAATTATTCAGCTAAATGAACTATAACACTGCCATCTTCAAATTTTAGTGCCCTTACACGCACTTTAGAAGGTGGTTTTTCTATACCTCTTGACCAAATGTACTGATTTACTGGAGGATCGATGAATAGCTGTTTTTCCTCACCGCTACCTGTTTTTGCTTGTTTGGAGGTTTTGAGAACTTCTCCTTCTCTTTCAGGCTTCATATGTCTCACAATAAAATCTTCTACCATTCTCATAGCTACAGGGGCTCTACGAGTCCTTGTTACTTTGTGTAACTTACGAAGTGGAATGGTGTACAATCTTTCTTGGATTAATTCATCGTCAGCCATCTATATCACCTATGTAATTTACCTCTTCTCCAAAAGTGGCGTTTTGGGTGATTAGTAAAACGTCTATTTGTCCTCTGGATAACCCAAGCTGGAACTCGTCTGTTACGTTTAACTAATTTGTTTAATCTTAACTTTTTACCAAAAACTTTTCTACTGGACATTTGATTAATATTTACTTAATGAAGTAATCTCCTTTTGTAATATTTTTTTAACTTCAAAGGCAGTGTTATCTAACAAAGATTGACCTTTAGGTGTTAAGTTTCTGCCACCCTTTTTTGCTTTTTCAAGAAAACCTGCGACTTCAAGCTGTTGCATGATTAATCTAAGTACTTTACGACTACCGTTTTCACTTCTGTTAGGCTTTCCTCCCCTATCTCTTGCACCTGAATAGTGTCTTGATAATCGCTCAGTTCCAATTGGTCCGTTGACACCCACTTTTCTCATAACTGAAGCTGTGCGGAAATACCACCAATCTGCTTGTGTGGGTGATTTCTCTTTGTGAACTGCAGTTTTAGCGAATTCAGACCACTCAGGAGGTTGTATAGCGTCCTCGCTTTTTAGCGTCTTTGCAAGGGCATTTACTAGGTGTTCACCGGGAACGTCGAAGTGTGTTGTCATGTAAGTAAACCTCTTACAGGGATGAGGCGCCACACGGAGTGTATTATAAACTTAAGCCTAATTAATAGAAATAATGAACGAGATTAGCAATTTTATAGAAAAACACAATACTTTAACTCTGGCTACTGAAAAAAATCACGATGTTTTTGCGGCTGCTTTGTTCTATGTTTCTATCGAAAAAGGAACTTCATTACTATTTGTTAGCAACTCTAAATCGGATCACATTGAAAATTTAAAACACAACGAAAAATGCGCTGTTACTATCCAGGAAAATAATTTGGATTGGGAAAATATAAAGGGTGTCCAGCTAAAAGGCACTATTGAGCTTGCCAGTGAAAAATTTTGGGATGAATATCTTGGAAAGTTTCAGTACATATCTGAAAGTGAGACTCTAACAAAAGCGATGGAAAAAGTTAACTTGTATAAATTAAAAATCACGTGGGCAAGGTTTATAGATAATTCAAAAGGCTTTGGAAATAAAAAGGAATACAACTACTCTTAATCTGCAAACAAAACATTATTACGAAGATACCATACCTGGTAAACAAACAAGAAAATTAAAACTACATTATAACAAAACCTACAGTTTTGCCTAGCATCGGAAATAGGAATAATACAAACAGACCAACAACCAAAGTCCACAAAAGTAAGTACATCAGATAGGCATGAGGTGCCAATTCCGGATCTCTAGCGGCACCAAATGATAATAGACCTAACCAGTTAATTTTTTATCAAGAGCAGTATATTAATTATGCTTTGGGGAGCGGATAGATTCTACAAAACCCTCTGAAATCAAACCCCTACCTGTTAACAAATTATAATTTACGATTAATAACACTAAAATTCCACTTACCAAAACAATCATATGTGCTATGCGAGAAACTCCCTTAATTCCTCCAATTAGAGAAGTATCTGCAGTAGCGAGAAAGAAATTACTTGCACCATATGCTATAGTAAAAGAAATAGAATAAAAGATAACATTATGTCTACTCATTAGTCCTGTTGCTTTGCCTATGTAGTGGTTTGTTGGACTTAAATGTGCTCTACGAGCTTCACCTCTCAGAACGTTAACAGATAATGAGTAAATCACTAACATTATTGTTATAATCATAAAAACTAAATCATATAGAAAACTTGGATCATTGTACATGGAATAGAGAAAAACGCCTGCGTGATAAGATAAAAAACCCCAATATCCCAATGCAAAATATCCTGA
>JAYYHK010000014.1:0-5796 GCA_036148495.1 Thermoplasmatota archaeon
TAAAGAAGTATGTTTATTAGTACTTTTGTTGTAAAAAGGGTTCAATTTTGCACAAATCATTATAATGACGCCTTCTAGGACTGCTTTATGGCTCGTTTCCCTGAAGCTGAAGCACGCTTGTTTCAAAAGAAAGTGTGTATGAAATGCAATGCCACAGCAGGCTGGAAAGCTACAAAGTGCAGAAAATGTGGCTACAAAGGTCTCAGAGGCAAAGCCAAAGAGCAACGCGGCAAGTAGATTATTCAATTATTTTTGTTCCTTTTGATGTACCAATAATTACTTTTGACGTCATATCTATGAACAGTCCAGTGTCTACCACACCTTCAATTTTCATTAAATTAAGGTCCAATGATTTTGGGTCTTCTATTCCATCTTTAAATTTACAGTGATAAATGTAATTATTATTGTCAGTTATAAAAGGTTCTGAATTTGCTTCAATTCTTAGATTTGCGCTACAGCCCAGTCTAGTAATTTTATTCCGAGTTTTTTCGTGGTCTTCAATTGATACTTCAACGGGAAGAAATCCGACACCCAATTTTTCTACTATTTTAGATTCGTCAACTATAATAATTAATAATTTTGCTTTTTTCTCAACTTTTTTTTCTCTTAGCAATGCGCCGCCCAATCCTTTAATCAGTGAAAGATCAGGAGCCACTTCATCAGCCCCATCTATTGCCATATCAATCTCTTTAGCATCGTCAATCTCGATAAGTTTGATTCCTAAACCTTCGGCTTGAATTTTGGTTTTTACTGAGGTTGGCATTCCGACAATTTGGAATGTCTCAGATAATCTATTTCCAATAAGGTCAACCGCAATTTTTGCGGTTGAACCAGTACCTAGACCTACTACCATTCCATCTTTGATAAGTTTGACAGCTTCTTTAGCGGCATTAAACTTAGCAATATCTTGGTTCAATAGTAGAGTCCGCTCTCAGGTTCAGATATTTCTGAATCATCTAATCGGTTTCTTATCTTGTCCAATGCTTCTGTAAAATGTTTGTAGGTAGTTTGAGTTTTATTGTCTTTGATTGCTTTCATTCCAGCCTCAACACAAAGTGCCCTTAGGTCTGCACCTGAAAATCCTTCAGTCTCAGCAGCCAATTTTTTGTAACTTACTCCTTTTGCAATATTCATATTTTTACTATGAATCTTTATTATTTTATTTCTTGCTTCTTCTTCTGGCAATGGAATTTTAATAATTCTGTCAAATCTTCCAGGTCTTAGTAAAGCCTCATCAAGTATGTCAGGTCTGTTCGAAGCACCCATTATTGAGACTTGGCCTCTTGGTGTAAATCCATCAAGCTCTCCTAACAATTGCATTAAAGTCCTTTGAACTTCTCTATCGCCAGTGGTTCCTACATCCATTCTTTTGGCGCCTACAGCATCTAATTCATCAATAAATATTATGCTTGGAGCTCTTTCTTGAGCCAGTTGGAAAAGTTCACGTACTAATCTAGCACCTTCACCTATATATTTTTGGACTAATTCACTTCCAATTAGCCTAATGAAAGATGCATTTGTAGCGTTAGCGACGGCTTTTGCCATCAAGGTTTTTCCGGTTCCTGGCGGCCCTACAAGCAGCACTCCTTTAGGCGGTTCCACGCCCACTTTAGTGAAGCTTTCTGGTTTCAGCATAGGTAGTTCAACAGTGCTTCGAAGCTCATCTAATTCTTCAACTAATCCACCAATGTCTGAATACTTTTCAGATGGTTTTTCATCGACCTCAGCTCCCATTACAAGAGGATCTTTGGTAGAGGGTAATGTTTCTAAAACAGCGAGTGTTTGTCTGTGCAGAGCAACACGATCGCCAACTTCTAATTTTTTCTTATCAATTCCTTCAGAAATATGAACTACAAAATCAGGTCCACTGCTAGATTTGATTCCTACTCGTCCATCTTCTAACAAGTCTCTCACAGTTCCGATAACTTGAGGTGGAGCTCTTAGTCTTGCGAGTTCACCCTTTAAGTGTGCATTTTCTCTTTTCATTCTTGAGACATCAGCTTCTAGCTGTCTCTTTTCAGATTCAAAACGTTCAGTCTCCTCAATTAACCATTTGTCCCAGTCTTCACCCTTGCCGGGAGAAGAAACTTCACCATCATTTTCATCACTAGGCACTTTTTATCACTAAACATTTAATTGGGTCAGATATATATCAGTTGTGACTCACTATGTTATGTGAAATGTGTGGAGCAGAATCAGCAGGTTTGGAATCACGAAAGATATCTGGTTCCGTCTTGAGAGTTTGTACTTCATGTGCAGGCATGGGCAAGCAAACTACGTACAGAGAATCAGTTAGTCAAAGGGCATTTGTTGCCCAAACGCTTGAGAAAAGAGAACAGAAAAGCAGATACAAAGACATTTCGTCTGATGAAAAGGTGTTGATTAGTGATTATGGTAGCGTAGTTCGAAAGGCACGAGAGAAAAAAAGGTTGGACCATGCTTCATTGGCATCTAAGATATCTGAGAAGAAATCAATAATCACTTCCGTAGAGTCAGGAAATTTGAAGCCAAATGAAAAGCTAATTAAAAAGCTAGAAAATTTCCTTAATATCAAACTTCTAGAGGATGTTGAAGATTCTGCAACATCTTATGGTTCAGGTGCGAAGAAAAATTTTACAATGGGCGATTTAATTAATCAAGCATTGGAAGAGAATAAGTAAAATAGACACATAATCTTTTTTACTAACATTTAGAGTTAAGATAACATGGGATTGCTAGGACGTCAACTAAACTTAGAACGAGATTCTGAAGATTCTTTGCTTCTAGCACTTTCTACTTTGACTTTTACAACATCGTTGCTTGCAGGATATCAAGAAAACGGCATTGGTCAGCTTGTTTCTCTTCCATTATTTGGCATTGAATTTCACTTGATATCTACACCTCTATGGATCATTTCAGGAATATTATGCTTACTGTGCTTGCAACAATTATTTCATAAAATTTGGACTCATGGAGTCTGGTTGATTGGAATTTATTGGTTAACTGCTTTTGGAACAACTTTGTTATTTGTTATGTTTGATCAAGGTTACGTTTGGTTTGTATCTAGTTTGATACTTTTACTGTTAGCACTTTTCGTAATGTATTGGATGGTTCTAGAGATCTACGCATTAAGACACAATATTATCAGGGAAGTTCCCGAAGCGGTTAACTTGACTTTATCTGATTGGTTACTTTCAGTTCCTGCTTTTTTCTTATCAACCTTTGTTAGTTATTATTATTATAGCAAGCTCTACTTGCAAGAAGATGGCTGGTTTACTTTTGGTTACTCAGCTGAAGGGTATCTTTTGTTTCAGTTTTTAATGTTCTTCTCAGCACTATACATACTGTACATTCCTCAAAGTTTACTCGGAGATTATCTAGAATATAGTGACTTAGACATTAACACTAGTTTCAATGTGGACAGAGATAAGGTTGAAAAAAGAATGTTGGATTATACAAAAAGTGTTGACGAAGGTAAAATTCAAGCAACTCTCATAGATTTGTATAAAATGGCAGAAGAAGATGCCGAAACTTGGTCGCAGTTAGGTGAGTTTTATCCAGATTGGAGTGTTGAAGAAGTCAAACTTTTCATAACTATGCTTGAAGAGTTAAATCAGAAGTGATTCATTTTTTGAAACAGCGCAAAGTATTATATAGAATTTAATCTACGAATGACTTTAGTGTGTGTTGAATAAATACATATATTCGTGCCTTGAGTACGAGGAATTTCAATCATGAGTGACATGAATAAACCCGAAATGACGGCCCAAGTACTAGTTGCTGTAGGAGCAGTATTTTTGTTAATATCTGCATATGTAATGGGAGTTTACATTCCTAATCAAAAAGAACTAGACGATGATTTTGAAAGTCGAACTTCTTTTGACGGAGATATGACTCTGTTCGACGCAACCAAGTCAGCTACTCTTCAAGGAGATTTCAATCCTGAGAATGCATTGAACTCTTACTCAGCTGCAGACGGAACTAATGCTGAGATTGTAGCCAAAGCAGATCCTACAAAAAGTGATGACGAAAAAACTTATTATAATTTTAACGCTTCAGCATTTAGCTCGAAAGAATTAACTGAAGAAAATCGAATTTTGACATTCACAGACTATAACAATTACGTTGACAGAACAACTTGGGAAACTAAAGATGCAGATGATCCAGACGATGAATTTGGATACTCTCTTTGGAATCCTAATGAACTTCCCGAGAAAAAAAATACGCAATATCCTAACCCTTTTGTGTCAAGTCACACCAATAACTATATCTATGTTAGCGAAGAAAAAGTAGGTGGAATAGACTGCTACAAATACACTGCAGATGAAACTTTTGAATATTCTAGTGATAGCATATTAGCATTAAAAGCTAATTTTGATGGATTCCTACCCGAGGGTGTAACAGGAACTTCATACGGAGAAATGCAGTACAAGGAAGTTATTTGGGTATCTACTGAAACAGGTCAAGTTGCAGATAGAGAGTTAGACATTGTAGTTAACTTCATTCCTGACCCAAGACTAGCAGTTCTGTTTCAAGCAACAGAGGCACTTGACTCCGTCATTGTCTACGAGGGAACCTTGGATGGAGCAAACATAACTGCTGACAGGAGAACATTCTCGTCAGGTTCAATATTTACTGGAATAGACAATGCAACTGGAGCTGAAAGAACATATATGAATGCTACTGGAACATTATTGGTATCTGGGGAAACAGAACCACGTGTAAATTCAACATTCCTAATTGATACTCATACTCAACAAGCTCAAGGTCAAGCACCGGACGGTACTTACATCAGCGGTGGTCAGACATTCTTCAGCATAGGTTCAGTTTGTGATAACACAACATACAACTATGCAAATTTATTTTTGACTACGTATGTTAATACTTATGAGTGTGTTGAATCAACTTCAATTCCTGGTTTCATTATACCTTCAGCCAATGTTATGGGAACTACCGATGTTTACCACTACAGATCAGTAGAGACTGATGTACCATACGATACAACTGTTGCATCACTACCGGTTTTTGATCCAGTTAATGGTTACTGTATGGTTCCTCAGGCCTGTCCTGACAGACAATGGGCTCCATTGATTGCATATGCTCTCACACAAACTTCTCTTGGTGAAGATGCACTACAAATTCCAATTAGATCAGATGCAACTATGACATTGCCAAGGTTTACAACTGATATGGGTATGATAACGGGTGGCGAGGCAATATTCGGTTCACAATATCATCCTTTAATTCAGATGTCATTTACAAGCATAGATGATTATGCAACAAGCTTGGGATTAGATGTTTCATACACTTCAATGCCTTTTGTTTTAGACCCTAATGGAACTACTGCATTGCCTATTCCAGGTGATGAATCATGTGTTATGGGAACAGATAACGCAACATGTGTAATGGGTTCAGACTTCACTCACCCCTTGATTGCTGGTTTAATGGGACAAATAATGGGAGGTCTTGGTTCAGATCCAAGTTCATACACTCTTATGCCGTGGTATACTAACGGTGAAGCAGATTTGCCAGTTATCGATAATGGAACATTGATGGCACAAGGTAAAGCAATGTTAGGTTTCCAATTTCATCCACTAGTACAACAGTCCTTATCCTCAACTGAAGATTACGGCATTGACTATCTTAATGTACCTTGGAGAACAGTCAATGAAACAGATGTTCCAATTACAACTATTTTACCAAATATGACGGAAGACGGAAGTTTCTATTACGCGAACGCAGTAGGTGGTTACACTACGGATATATCCCAAGCAGTTCTAGGTAATTTGTCAGATGTTACCGATCCTTCAACTTGGG
>JAYYHK010000015.1:0-17507 GCA_036148495.1 Thermoplasmatota archaeon
ATAAATGGTTCTAAAACAAATGAAAATTTAAGCTTAGAAATTACTGAACTGAGAAAGAGAGTAGACAATCTTGAAAAAATATTAAAAAAAATCAGTGAGGCATTAAATTAATTGGTAGTTAAAGAAAAACGAGGAAGAAAGCGATATATTCTTTTAGAACATGTTGAGAAAATAAAGAAAAAAACAATTATAAATTTCTTTAGGAAACATGCTGATACTCTAAACGATAAGATAAAATGGAGAATTATAGATTTTAAAGATGATTATATTATAATTCTAATAGATCACAAAAAAACTGCTATAGCACGAGACCTAATAATGTCTAATCACTTAGAGTTAAGGATAAAACCAATTAAGACTAGTGGAACTCTTAAAGCTCTCAAAAAATAGAGCAAACATTATTACGCCTTTAGAGATGGTCAGTTATGGATAGTGAAGAAACTAATGAATGGGAGGAAACTGAATACGAATCTTTAGATTGGGGAGATTCCGAAAACGAACAAGAAACTAGTATTGTTTCTCTATATCCATCAACTAACAAGCCTAACATCGCTGCACTATTGCTTATAATTGCAGGATTTGTTTTATTGGGAACTGCAACTACTATGAATGGGATACTTAACGATGGGGAAAAAATCAAAGGAGTCACTGTAAAGTATAATGAAGTGATGCAAGAAATGGGGTTAGAAATTGATGAAGAAGGTGACGAAATTGATGAATCTTTTGTTACTAATGTAATAGAGGTAGGGATGATCTGGGAATTAGTCTGTGCTATTCTTTCATTTGTGGGAGGTGCTCTACTAGTTATGAGACAAAATTATAACCTTGTTCTTGTGGGCTGCGCTGCTGCTATTGTTGGATTAGGGGGTCTTTTGCTATCTACTTTATGCGGTGCTTCAGCTCTCTATTTTACATTTCAGAGTAAACCTGAATTTGGAATCAATGAGCAGGATGAGAGCTGGTAAGGTTGCTTAACCAATTACTAGATTATCTCAACATCAAAGAGCTTTATCCTCCACAAAAAGAAGCTATGAAGGTGATAGAAAGAAATGAGTCTTTACTCATGTCTGTGCCTACTGCTGCTGGAAAAACTGTTGTTGCTTATAATGCCCTAATGAAGGCAGTATCTGAAGGAAAAAAAGGTATTTTTCTAGTTCCTTTAAGAGCTCTTGCATGGGAAAAAGTTAATGAATTAAAAGACATTTGTAGAAATATTCTTAATGGAGCTAAGATCGGAGTCTCAGTTGGTGATTTTGATAAAATAAGGGGACTATCAAAGTATGACATAATAGTAGCTACATCTGAAAGGGCAGATTCATTAATTAGACATAATCCTCCTTGGTTAAACGAAGTTGGATGTTTAGTATCTGACGAAATTCATCTACTAAATGATTCAAATCGAGGACCTACTTTGGAAGTAACTTTATCAAAATTTAGAGAAATAAACCCCGATATACAAATTGTAGGATTATCTGCAACTGTCTCAAACTCAAAGGAAGTTGCTGACTGGTTAGATGCTACATTGGTTGAAAGTGATTTTAGACCTGTTCCTCTAAGAAAAGGAATTTGTATCGATAACGAGATTGAATGGGATGGATCCGAATTTAAAAGAATCGATATTGATGGAACTGAAGGAATTGCTCTAGATAATTTACCAGATCAATGCTTAGTTTTTGTCAATACGAGAAGATCTGCCGAAGCTCAAGCTAAAAGGTTGAGTATGCTTATTGGAAAAAGATTAATGGATGATGAAATTGAGGAACTTAAGAAATATACTACGGAACTAAAAAGTGGAGCTGACGAGGTTACATCTGTAGACTCAAACCTTACAAAACTAATCGAAAAAGGTGCCGCATATCACCATGCAGGACTTACTAATAGACAGAGACAAATCATTGAAAAAGGTTTTAGAGAAAAGAAAATTAAGGCCTTGTGTGCAACCCCTACTCTTGCAGCAGGCGTAAACTTACCTGCCAAAAGAGTAATAATTAGAGATTTGACTAGATGGGATTCGAGCTTCCAATCTAATCAGCCGCTGCCAGTTTTAGAAATTCAACAAATGTTGGGAAGAGCTGGAAGACCTGGATTTGATGTAGATGGAGAAGGTGTTCTAATTGCAAAAAATGTTGAGCACAAAGAACAAATAGTTGAAACTTATTTTGAGGGGGAAACAGAGCCTGTTCTTTCTAGACTGGGAAGTGAACCTGCACTAAGAACACACTTACTCTCTCTGATTGCCTCCGGAACAATTAATACTACTGAAGAAATGCATTCTTTTTTGAAAAGAACACTCTTTGGTGCACAAGGTGAATTATGGAGAACTCAGCACCGAATAAACAAAGTAATCGATTTTCTAGAAAAAGAAAATTTGATTGAAATCGAAGGGAAAATTGATGGTGAATTTATACCGGCTAATGCGTCTCTTCAAGAAAACCTGAAAGCCACTTCTTTTGGTAAAAAAGTCTCACAGTTATACATTGACCCTCTATCAGGAGTGATAATCAGAAAAGCGCTTGAATCTGATGTGCCTGCAAATCCATTAGGCTTGCTTCATACTATTGCAAGGACTCCTGACATTTACTCCTTGTACGTAAGGAAGAATGAAATGGAAACATACCTCACACACTTGATGCAAATGGAAGAAGACCTAATGCTTCCTCCACCGGTAGAACACACTGAATTAGAATTCTACCTGTGGGATCTTAAAACTGCATTACTGCTGATGGATTGGGTAGAAGAAACGCCTGAAGAACACTTAATGAAGAGATACTCTACAACTCCAGGAGATATTAGGGCTAAGGTGGAAACTGCTGGATGGATTCTATATTCTATGTCTGAACTATCAGAACTACTCTCACCAAATACCACAAAAATGATTTCCGAACTTGAAATAAGAATATCCAATGGAGTCAGAAAAGAATTATTGCCATTACTCGAAATAGAGTCTGTGGGAAGAGTGCGTGCAAGATCTTTGTTTAATGCAGGATTTACAAGTCAAAGTTCGATACGAGACGCAAAACCTTCAGAGCTGAGTGAAATTCCTGGAATAGGTACCAAATTAGCTGAAAAATTAGCTGGAAAAAAAGATTCTGAACAAATGCGCTTTGAGTTAGCCTAATTAAGAGCTCTCTGATAATGGAAGGATGGTAAGGTTTGTCAGAGACCAGCCAGACGCATACATCTACAGCAGTTTTGGAACTAGAATTTTTATTGCTGGTTTTCTATTAGCTTTGCTATACATAGGTCAAGGAATTTTAGTTTATACAAGTACAGATAAAGTTCTATCACTTTCTTCATTACTCGGACGTGATTCAGGTGGAGACATAATGGGACAATTAATTGGAGGGCTAATTCTAGTAACAGCTGTTTTTGTTCCTTTAGCCTCTAGCACAATGGCAATATCTAGGTGGGTTCTGAAAAGAACATATAAGAAACTTGAAAAGTTAGAAGTTGATAGCAGAAGATCTCAATTATTGCTGATGGTAGCAAGATTTGTCTTTTTAGGTTGCATAGTTGCAGCTTACGCACCCATGCCGATGATAGCTGAAAGTGCTATGTCTGGAAGCTTTCCTACTTCTTCTATAAATTATTACCAAACAAAATTTATGAGCTTGTTCTTCACACTTTTTGGATTGGCATTATTTCTTACGATTATATCTCCTGTTTTACAACTTTATCAGAGAACTGGAAGCAGGGCGCTTATATTTGCTGGATTTCTAGCTACAATGGTGGGTGCCTCACTAATCTACATGGGAAATACAGACTGGAATATGTCAGTTTTCAAGCTAAATAGTCAAGAATTTAAATCCTCTTTTGGAACTACCATGATTTTTTGCGGTACCTGCATTTTCTTCTGCCTTTGGATTGTAGCAAGAAATGCTAAATCAATACTTAGATATCAAAAAATGCATTTCACAACAAAATTGGGTGAATAATGGAGTCTTGGGCTGAAAAGTATAGACCTGAAAGTCTTTCTGACATCATTGGAAATACAAAAGTAATAAACGATTTGAAAACTTGGGCTAATTCTTGGGGTGATAAAATGATCAAGAAAGGAGTAATACTCTCTGGACCTCCCGGGTGTGGTAAAACATCTGCAGCCATAGCATTAGCTAATGATATGGGATGGGAGGTAATTGAGCTGAATGCCTCTGACGCAAGATCTGGTGCTGTAATAGAAGGAACTGCGCTAAGAGCCGGACTTTTCCAAACATTTGGAAGTAAAGGAATGGCTGATAGAAATTTAATATTACTTGATGAAGCCGATAATTTGTACGAAAGAGCACAACAGTCTAAGAACAAAATAAAGAATTATAGTGACAGGGGAGGAAAGAAAGCAATCTCAAAAACGCTAGAACAAACAAAACAGCCTGTTGTAATAACTGTAAATGATTTGTACAATTTAACGAAAGGAACTGGAGCTAAAATCAAAAGATTGTGTCTAAATCTAAAATTTCAGAGACCCTCTGTTGTATCTATAGCCACAGTATTACAAAACATCTGCCAAAAAGAAAAATTGGAAATTGATAATGAAACAATCAGAAAAATGGCTGAAAACGTTAAAGGAGATTTAAGAGGTGCAATAAACGATTTACAATCCTTATCTGAGGGTAATAAAAAGATTAAACAAAACGACTTAGAAAAATTAGGTTCAAGAGACCGCGAAACTGAAATGTTTGAAACTCTTAACGTTATTTTCAATGGAACTACGTTTGATGAACCAAGAACTGCTATTTTTGACCTAAACGAACAGCCGAGAGACGTTGCAACATGGGTAAGCGATAATATACCCGTAGTTTACAAAAATCCAAGTGATATTGAAAGAGCTTATTCTAAAGTGGCATATGCAGACTTACTTCTTGCAAGAGTAATTAGAAATCAAAACTATGGATTGTGGGGTTATGCATCTGAGCTAATTTCGAGCGGTGTTGCTCTATCTAAAATGCATCCGACAAGCGGAAGGCGACCTCAATTCCCATCATATATTAGAAAAATGGGAGCTAGTAGATTCCAAAGAGGATATAGAGATTCTTTAGCAAAAAAAATAGGTGCTGCAACACATCAGTCTATTAAGGAATCTAAGATGGAACAAATAGGAGTTGTGTCTATAATCTGTCAAAATGATTCTCAAAAAGCAGCTGAAATTGCTGGAAATTTAGATTTGAATGAAAATGAGCTTGCTATACTGCTTAATACAGATAAGAAAGATAAAAAACTAATTTCAATTATTGAAGACTCTCAACAGTATCGGCAAGAGAAAGACATTGTAACTATTGATTACATCCCTAAAATAGAAGAAAAGGAAGACCAGGAACCTAAACGAATAGTACCCAAAAATGATAATAAACAGAAAAGTTTATTCGAATTCTAAGTTCAATTTTTGCTGATCGGATACTCCTAAACGACTTGCAGAAACTCCAAGTAATCTAATTGGCCTACCTGGTTCCCAGTTATCATAAAGTAATGATCTTGCTACTTTGTAAATGTCATCTGCCTTATGTATTTCTCCTGGGACTGTTTTCTGCCTAGTTATAGTTGTAAAATCAGACCACCTCAACTTGACCGTAATCGTTCGTGCTGATCTACCCATTTGCTCAATACTTTCAGAAACTTCCTTAGATAATTCTAATAGAGCTAAATCCACTTCTTTTGGTTCTTTTATATCAGATTCAAAAGTTGTTTCGGTGCCCTGTTGTTTAGCTATCCAAGGAGAAGGATCTACCGGCCTATTATCAATACCTTTTGCTTTATTTTTTAAATTGACTGAATATTGGCCAAATATAGGCAATAATTTTTGAATGTCTATTGCAACAATGTCTGAGCATCTCTCAATACCTATGCTATTCAAACGAGATGCTGTTTTAGGTCCAATACCATATATTTTCTTTATCTCTAATGGAGCTAAGAACTTTGATTCTAAACCTGGCTTTACTACCGTGAATCCTTCCGGCTTGTCAAAATCTGATGCAATTTTAGCTACTAACTTAGAAGTGGCTAAACCTGCTGAAGACGGTAAGTTTGTTTCTGATTTAATTCGCTTAAGAATGGTTTTAACGAGTGCCTCGGGATTCTTTTGCAGAGATAAATCTACAAAAGCTTCATCTACACTCATTTTTTCTAAAGTACCGTATCTAGCCAAAATTTCCATGACTTTAGCCGAACAAGAGCGAATCATTGGACGATTTGAAGAAACTAGTTTCAAGTTTGGGCAAAGTTTCAACGCTTTGCTTGAGGCCATTGCTGAACGCACACCCTTAGCTCTTGCTTCATACGATGCTGAAGCAATAACTCCTCTCTGTCCAGGCCTTCCTCCAACTGCTAATGGAAGTCCCTCATCCTCTGGATGTTCTAAAATATGAACATTAACAAAAAAAGCATCCATGTCTAAGTGGAGAATTGCACGTGGCCATTCTAAACGTGTCACATACCTCTAACGGATAGGGAAAATAACAGTAAGTTTGATAGGAATCATCTTTAAGTCCCCAAGCTCTGAGTGAAATAATGGAAATTGACCCTTGGGCGAGTAAAGGAATCAAAAACTACGATGAGATTTGTGAAAAATTTGGTCTAGAAAAAATAGATTCTTCTAAGTTACCAAACCCAACACATCTTCACAGGAGGGGGATAATTTTTGCTCACAGAGATCTAGATTCTGTTCTTAATGCCAGAAAATCTGGAAAGTCCTTTGGAGTTTTATCTGGGTTGATGCCGTCTGGTCAAATGCATTTAGGCCATAAAATGGTCATAGACCAAGCTAAATGGTTTCAAGACTTAGGAGGTGATGTAACTATTGCTGTTGCAGATTTAGAGGCTCATGCAACAAGAGGGCTGAGTTTAGAAAAATGCAGAAAATATGCAGTTGAAGAGTATATCTCAAATTATGCTGGCATGGGATTAAATCCTGAAAAAACCTCAATATATTTTCAATCCGAAAGGTCTATAGTTCAGAAAATGGGATTTACACTAGGAACTAAAACTAATCTATCTGAAATGGAAGCAATTTACGGTTTTTCTGGAAATACCAGTCTAGCACATGTTCAATCGCCACTTGTTCAGGCAGGCGATATAGTGCATCCACAATTAGATGAATATGGAGGATTAAGGCCCATTGTTGTTCCCGTTGGTATCGATCAGGATCCTCATATTAGATTAACAAGAGGAATGGTTTCGAAAACTAACTGGTTTAATGTGAATAACAACAAATCTGGTAATTTAACCATTGGATTGTCTATTCAGGATAATAACCAAGAAATAATGGGCATAAGAAGCGATGGTGGTATTGATAAAAACCAAAGAAAAATGATCATAGATAGGGCGATTAGTGCTATCAACAAAGCTGGTTATAAAGAGATAAATTCAAATCCCAAACACGGCACTATCGATGTTAAAGATGCAAATACCGAAAATCGTGCCGAAATTCAATACGAATTATTAACACTAGAAAGACAACTTGGAGGAATGGGGTTGATGCAACCTTCATCAACGTATCACCAATTTGCAGTGGGAATGACCGGCGGAAAAATGAGTTCGAGTCAACCTGAAACTACTATATTCCTAAATGATTCTATGAAATCTATTGAAAAGAAAATAAAAGCATCTTTCTCCGGCGGACAATCCACAATTGAAGAACACCGCTCAAAAGGAGGAAATCCTGAAATTGATGTAGCGTACCAATATCTTCGCTACTTCTTTGAAGAGGATGATAATGAATTAAACAAGATTCGTGAAGAATACATCTCTGGAGAACTTCTAACAGGTGAAATTAAAGCTATATGCTTTGATAAGGCTACTACTTGGATGAAAACACACCATGAACTGAAAGACCAAAATCAGCATCTGGTTAAAGATTTTCTAAATTAATAACTTTCTTAACTTTTCGCCCTAGAATTTCAGGCATTTTACTAATGAGGGCATCTTGCATCTCCTGAACTGAAATATTGTATCCAAACTTAGCTAATGAAGTATGCTTGCCTAATGGTAAACCGCAGCCTTCTACAGACTCTATTCTTCCATCTGGTGTGTCTAAATTAATATCGAAGCCATGCCTAGACACCCATTTACTAAACGCCAACCCAATACTAGCCACTTTATGATTATTGAACCAGACTCCCTGCATCGATTTATCACGAAGGCCACTAACACCAAATAACGACAATGATTGGATTATCCATTCTTCAATCGTTGTTATTACTGATCTAACAGACTCCTCACTCCACTGAAATA
The DNA here is from genome assembly GCA_036148495.1 of Thermoplasmatota archaeon. Classification (GTDB taxonomy): domain Archaea; phylum Thermoplasmatota; class Poseidoniia; order MGIII; family CG-Epi1; genus CG-Epi1. The sequence goes on from JAYYHK010000015.1 coordinate 8,224, forward strand.
TAGGATATCCCACGAGCTGGCCTGGGCCGTGCCACGTCAGTCCACCTCCTCTATCAACTTGTGAAGATGAGAAACCATCTGGAACTTCTAGATTATCTAACATTCCACGCCTTCCAACAGTAACAATTTCGGGATGTTCAACGAAAATCAGTGTGTCTCTAATTTCATTACTTATACGCCTTTCCTGCAAATCAACCATCAATTCATCTATTTCCTGATGAGATGAATTATTTGCCTGAATAACGTCGATATCAATCAATTTGAAATATGAATTGCATGTCCTAAAGTAGCTAATGCAGACTCAGCAAAAGCTTCCGTCAACGTTGGGTGAACATGGATTGTTCCTGAGATGTCATCTAGCCTTGCTCCCATTTCAAGTGCTAATGCAAATTCCCCAGACAATTCTGATACATGAGAACCAACTGCATGTATTCCAACAATAACTTGATTGTCTTTTCGTGCAGTAATTCGAACAAAACCACCGTCTTTTCCAGCGTCCATTGCTAAAGCCCTACCGCTTGCAGCAAATGGAAATTTACCAACAATTGTCTCTATTCCTTCTTCTTTAGCCTCATCTGGAGTTAAGCCTACACCAACAATTTCAGGATCTGTGAAACAAACTGCAGCTATTGAAACTGGATCAAATTCCCTTTTGTGACCTGCAATTATTTCGGAGACCATTTCAGCTTGAGCTGATGCCTTGTGAGCAAGCATAGGTTCTCCAATTATATCTCCGATAGCCCACACGTTTTTCATTGAAGTGCGGCATTGCTTGTCAACTTTAACAAATGGACCATCCATATCTACTGCCATTTTTTCCAAACCCCAACCTTGTGTGTTAGGTTTTCTTCCAACTGTAACGAGAACTTTGTCGGCTTTAATTTTATGATTCTTACCTGAAGAATCTACATATTCTACAGTAGTTACATTACCTTTAGTAACTGCTCCTTTTGCTTTGGCTCCAAGATTAACTGTAACTTTGTGCTTTTTGAGCCATAAATTAATCGGACGAGTCATTTCAGCATCGTAAATAGGCAATATTTGATCTAAAGCTTCAATGAAGGTAACTTCCGAACCTAATTTTCTGTATGCTATTCCCAATTCCAATCCAATGTAACCTGCGCCAATAACTACTAATTTTTTGGGAACTTCAGATAACTCTAAAGCTTCAGTTGATGAAATTATATTTTTATCGAAAGGCATGAATGGCAACTCTACAGATTGTGAACCATTAGCCAGTATAACATGTTCCGCATTAATTATGTATTCTTTATCTCCACCGCTAACTTCACATGTCTTAGCATTTCTAAATTTAGCCCAACCTGAGATTAGTTCAACTTTTGCAGCTTTAAGCAAAGTTTCTACCCCCTTATTCAACTTATTAACAATCGATTCTTTCCATGAAATTAGTTCTTTCATGTCAACTTTTGGCTTTCCTGAGATGCTAATTCCCATTTTACCTTTCCCAGAATGTGCTTCTAAACTTTCAAAAGCTGAAGCTGCATGAATCATCGCCTTTGATGGAATACATCCTCTAATCAAACAAGTTCCACCTGCCCTTGAGCCCTCTACAATTACTGTATCTAAGCCAAGCTGACCTGCCCTAATAGCTGCTACGTAACCGCCAGGGCCGGCTCCGACAACCAATACTTTACAGTTTCTAATTTCTGCCATATAATCTCACATGAAAATTGTTGCAGGATTTTCTAACATTGATTTCAAATCCTGTATCAGCAATGCTCCATCATACCCATCAATTATTCTATGGTCGAAAGAAGAAGTCAGATTCATCATTTTACGTACAACTATCTCCCCTTCTCTGACAACGGCTCTATCTCTTGCTGCATGAATGCTGACAATTGATACTTCAGGATGATTGATAATTGGTGTTGCCCCGAGTCCTCCCATAGCTCCCAAGCTTGTTATTGTAATTGTTGAACCTGTGAGTTCTTCCACTGTAGCTGTTTTTTCTCTTGCCGCACTGGTTACACGAACTAACTCATTGGCTGTATTCCACACATCCAAGGATTCTGCATGTTTGATAACAGGAACCATCAATCCATCATCTGTTTGTGTTGAAATCCCAACATGTACTGCTTGATGTCTAAACACAACTCCCTTCTCCTCATCGTAAATTGCATTACATTGAGGGAATTTTCTAATTGCTTTAACTAAGGCTTGTACTATAAATGGAAGGTAAGTCAATTTGGGTTGCTCTGAGGATTTTGTAGAATTAAGGTGTTGACGTAAATTTTCCAATTCAGTAACATCTACTTCTTCGAAGTAAGAAAAATGTGCAGCATTTCTCTTACTAATTGCCATTTTCTCTGCAATTTTACGCCTTAGACCAATTACTGGGTGCTCTTCGATACCAGTTAACTTTACTCCGGATTGAACCGCAGCCAGCCTTCCGCCACCTGATATGAAAGCATCTAAATCATCGTGAGATATCCGTCCTGCTGGGCCTGTTCCAGAAACGCTAGATAGATCGACTCCTGCCTCCCTAGCTCTACGTCTTACTGCTGGTGATGCCAATGGTCTAGTCCCTGAGGGTGTTGACTGCACGCTTATCGGAGTAGGAGGTGTAACCGCTACAGGTACTGTCTTGGGTACTGGTTCTGGTTCTGGCTCCGGTTCTGGCTCCGGTGCTGGCTCCGGTGCTGGCTCCGGTGCTGGTTCTGAAGAACCTTCACCATCTACCTCGAAAACAATCAACTCTGAGCCTACAGGAATCATATCACCTGGATTTCCAGTAGTAGATACTACCTTACCATTAACAGTAGATGGAATTGAAACTGTTGCTTTATCTGTCATAAGTTCTACCAAAGGTTCATCCTCTTTGACTGTGTCTCCGGGTTTAACGTTCCACTTTACAATTTCTCCCTCAACTACTCCTTCACCGACGTCCGGCAGTTTGAATACGTGTTTTGCCATTTTAACTCTCCATTGTTTTCTTCATAGCCTCTATAACTCTTTCCTGACTAGGGAAGTAGTACCATTCCAACGAATGCGGGAAAGGTGTATCCCAGCCAGTAACGCGCTCAATTGGCGCTTCTAAGTGATAGAAACATGATTCTTGTATTTGTGCAGATAATTCTCCTCCAAAACCACTGGTTTTAGGTGCCTCATGCACAATCACGCACCTTCCAGTCTTCTCTATAGATTTTGTTATTGCATCTATGTCTAAAGGAACTAAACTTCTTAGATCAATTATTTCGGCATCAATATTACCTAATTTTGCAGCCTCGCGAGCTACATGGACCATTGTTCCATAACATAATACTGTAACCTGACTGCCCTCTCTTTCTATAGAAGCTTTGCCAAGAGAGATTGAATAATATTCATCTGGAACTTCACCTTTGGGGTGAGTGTCCCATTTCAATGCTGCTTTTTTATGATCCCCATCAAAAGGCCCATTGTACAATCTTTTAGGCTCAAAAAATATAACCGGATCATCATCTTCAATAGCGGAAATCAGTAGGCCTTTAGTATCGTGGGGGTTTGATGGAATTACTACTTTCAAACCTGGTGTGTGCGTAAAATAAGCTTCAGGACTCTGTGAATGGTAATGCCCTCCCCTAATTCCACCTCCACTTGGCGTTCTAATAGTAACTGGAGCTGAGTATTCACCTCCGCTTCGATATCTCAATTTAGCTAATTCGTTTGTAATCTGATCAAAAGCGGGAAAAATATAGTCCGCAAATTGAATCTCGGCTACAGGCCTTAACCCATTGATTCCCATACCTATTGCAGTTGAAACAATACCACCTTCTGCTAGTGGTGAATCAAACACTCTATGCTTTCCATACTTGGCTTGGAGGCCGTCAGTACATCTAAAAACTCCTCCAAAATATCCAACGTCTTCACCAAAAATACACACATTAGAATCTTTTTCAAGAATGATATCTAGCGCAGAGTTAACTGCTTGAATAATATTCATTTGAGACATCTAAATCCCTAACTCCTGCCTCTGTTTTCTTAAATGTCTTGGAGGCTTTTTGTAAACATCTTCAAACAGCGTTTCTTCTGAGGCCCAAGGACCTTCGTTTAAAGTTCCATATTTTTCGGCTTCTTTGTATGATTTAATAACTAACTCGTCTAACTCTTTCTCCAGCTCACTTTGGTCTTTTTTAGACCATTCACCTATTTCAATTAAATGCATTTTTAGGCGTTCTAGCGGATCTCCCAAAGGCCAAGACTTCCATTCATCTTTTGGTCTGTATCTTGTAGGATCATCACTAGTCGAATGAGCCTCTGCTCTGTAAGTGAATACTTCAATGAAGGTCGCTCCTTCTCCCTTTCGAGCTCTTTCAGCTGCCCAACTTGTGACTGAATATAATGCTAGAAAATCATTACCGTCCACACGTATGCTTGGCATATCGTAGGCAATTCCTCTGGAAGCAAATGTCGCTTCACCAGACGAGAAATTTCTGTGCGTAGATATTGCCCACTGGTTATTTACTACGTTCAAAATAACTGGTGCTTTGTATACTGATGCAAAATTAAGCGCATAGTGAAAGTCACCCTCTGCAGCCGTACCATCTCCTAACCAAGAAATCGATACGTTATCTTCTCCTTTGTATGCTGAGGCCATTGCACAACCTACTGCTTGAGGAAACTGCGTTCCCACTGGACTGGATATAGAAACAAGATTTCCCTCTTTCCAGGAATAATGAACTGGCATCTGCCTACCTTTCACGTTATCTTTGGAATTAGTTATACAGTGACAAATCATATCCACTAGGTTACGCCCACGAACAAATTGTAAGCCCGGTTGCCTGTATGATGGGAACAATATATCATCTGGTCTTAGGGCCATTCCTTGCGCGATTGCTACGGCTTCTTCGCCCAAAGACTTCATGTAAAAAGATAGTTTACCTTGCCTTTGCATAGTTAACATGCGATCATCAAAAATTCTCAACAAAGTCATGTGCCTTAATCCTTCTTTGAGAACAGAAGGCTGAAGATTCGGATTCCAAGAGCCTACGGCTTTATGATTATCATCCAAAACTCTTACCAACCCAAACGCAAGATCCTGAATATCTGAAGGTTCTACTAGTACATCTGGTTTATCTGAAGAACCTGCTTCAGGTAAATTTAGATTTGAAAAATCCGGTTTATCTCCTGGTCTAAATGGAGCATCTGGAACAAATAACGTTTTTCCCTTCTTACTCAAGCTACCACCTTCAATTCAATATCAAATGTTTCGCCTTTCGCTGCAGCTACTAATGATTCGGCTCTATAAGAAGAACGAACCATTGGGCCTGAAGCTATTGCTTTGAAACCCATGTCTTTTGCTATCTGGGCAAGGCTATCAAAAGTTTCAGGTGAAGGAAACGATACTACTGGATGGTACCTAGGACCTGGGGAAAGATATTGACCTAAAGTCAATAAATCAACGTTAGCCTCTCTAAGTTCCTTGAACGCACTTAACAAATCTTCTTCGGTTTCACCTAGCCCAAGCATTACACTTGTTTTAGTGATTATATCTGGCCTAAATTCTTTAGCCTTTTTCAAGATTAATAAACTTTGATCAAAAGTAGCTCTTGGGTCTCTAACTCTTGGCGTAAGTCTTCTGACTGTCTCAACATTATGAGCAAACACAGTAAGTGGCGAGTCTGTCAATAAAAATTCTAGTGCATTAATATTACCGCTCAAATCACTACACAAGAATTCAATACCTACTTTAGGACATACTTCGCTTACTTTATCTATGCATTTCTTGTAGTGTGATGCTCCTCCATCTTCCATATCATCTCTATTCACTACCGTAATAACAGAGTAAGTCAATCCCATGTTGTTTATTGCTTGGGCGAGTTTGGTTGGCTCATCTTCATCTGGCGGCGGTGGGTTGCGAATTGTGTCTACGGCACAAAACCTGCAGCCGCGAGTGCAAGCCTTTCCTGCAATCATGAAAGTAGCTGTACCTCTCCCCCAACAATCATGAATATTTGGACACCGTGCTTCTTCGCACACAGTATGTAATTGATTATCCTTAACTGATGAAGTAGTTGAATTGTAACGCTGCATATCCTCACCGGTAGGTAAGGTAACTTTGAACCATTGTGGCAACCTTTTAGGTTTTTTGTTTGCTAGCACCTATTTTTCAGATGGAATATCCCTAATAATATTATCTATCAATTAATTATTTTTGCCCATACCTTTGAGCAATTGCCTCTGTGATGTAATATTGTGGCTGAGCCTAGTGCTTTGAAGAGCCCTATGAGTGCTGAGAGGCTACTTTACATAATAAGCCATATTGCAACAATAAACAACGAAAATCCCATGACTTTATTCAGCAATGATGATGATTCAGGAGTGGTAAAAAATTTTCTCAAAAAAGTACCAAATGCGGCCCATAGAGCTACGAATGGAAGACAAATAATTGTAGAAAATATGATAAGTGCCATCTTTGCCCAGAAACCTGCGCCAAAAACTGTTCCAAAACTACCTAACAAAACTATATCATGAATCCAAGCTTTACCATTAACAAATTGCAAAAACATACCTGTGCGTGGAGATAATCTCTGGCTTTCATTAATCCCGTCATCAATTGGTTTAGAAGTTGCAATTTTGTAAGATAAATAAACCATGTACGATGCTCCAACAAATGTAAGATAAGTGAGAATGCCTGTATTTTGTTCTAAAAAATCAATTGCGAGTGCCGTAAAAGCTCCCATTATTATCCAACCAATAACAAATCCCGAAATCAAAGGAAGAGTAGCACGAAAACCGTGCTGAGATCCGTGAACTGCACACAGAATATTGTTAGGTCCAGGGGTAATATACATTGGAATTAAGAAAACAAGAGCTGCAATTAGTAAAGCTATATTCACTTGTTCAAAGGTATCGGTTTATTATTTTCGTCAACTGCGACCATAACTGCTCTAGCTTCTGTTACTGGAATAAAATCATCTTCTTCTGCAAATTGTCTTTGAGCAAAAACATGTACATCAATGGTAACTGAAGTTCTACCTAATTTATGTGTTGAGGCATAGTAGGAAACTACATCTCCCACAAAAACAGGTTGTTTGAATTCAATTTCGTCCATAGCCACCGTTACAACTGCACCTTTGTGATATTTATGTGCCTCAATAGCTGCAGCTTGATCAATTTGGCTTAATATTACGCCTCCAAAAATGGTACCTAAGGCATTAGTGTCTTTCGGCATGGCCAATTGACGTAGTGTTGGTACTGTTTTTAATGGCAATATTTCCTTATCCATATTTCCGAAAAGACGCCCGTATTAAACTATATAATGTGCTTAGAGTGTGTAGGTATGGTGTGAAATGAGTAATAACACGAAAAACGCTAGTTACAGTATAACTTTTTTATTTTTTGCATTGTCGTTATCTGGATGCTTAGATACTGACACAAATGACGAGAACGACAAAGTTGGGTGGATAGATCCCGTAGTAGAATCTGAAAATTGTGAAAACTGTACTGGATTAGACAAAAACCATCAACACACAAATTTGATGCAGCATTTTCTTCAGACGGATAATATGACTCTTATTGATTACCATAATCTTAATTGTGACGGTAATGAAAAACCGCCTGCTGAACTTGATAATACTGCTGGAAGACCTTGTTTGCCTGAATTTAAAAATACAGCCCCAACACCAGGTGACAATTCAGAGATTGCCATTGAAGGTAATTTCTTAGAAGATTGTGAAATAATTAATGGTAAGGGTGGTTGTTATGCGTATGTCTCAAGTTACAATCAATTTGAAATTTTAGACATAAGTGAGCCAAATAATATTATATTGCTTTCTACATATTATGCTGAAATTGCAAGAATTATTGATATAAAAGTAACACAGGACAATAACTGGGTATTAATTAATCACGAATTAACAAATTCAGAACTCGATCCTATACCCAATGATGACGATGCAAATAGTGGTACGAATCGATTAGACTTGATTGATGTTAGTGATAAATTTCACCCTGTTAAAAGGGCTGAATGGAATAATCCACCTGCTGGATTTCACAACCAAGACATTCATGTCTATTGCTCTAATGATATACCAGATTGGCAAACCAACGATTGTGAAGTCTTTCTATTTGGTGCCGATCCTTATCCTGAAATCAATGGAGCTGGTTTGTACAAGGGTACACAGGTTTTTTACGCACCCGATGGACTTGATTCATTCATCCCCGGAGAAGGCGAAAATGAATCTAAAGAGATAGTAAGGTGGGGCGGATACTCTCCCGATCCTAGTACTACATGTGGGGGTACTGTTTTCAATCACGACCACGTTATTCATAAACATCCAATTACTAACCAAATATTGCTATATGCCTCTTATTGGGATGCAGGATTAAGGATAGTTGACGTCTCAAGTCCTCCACCAGTTGCAGATCCTAATGGACTTGTATGGCCACAAGATTATGAAGTTGGAAGATGGATGGGCTGTCCGTCTGACACCAGCGGATGGTATGGACCTGATGGAGGTGGCCACGCTGGAATGACTGCTGAAAAATGGACTTCTAAGTTAGAAGGTAATGGAGACATACATTATGCAGTTCCATATGACCATCTAATATGCAATGGAATATCTAAGTTAGTCGAAGAAAGTGAATGGCCTGCATCATGTGGCACTGGACCTGAGGATCCTGAATTTGGAATTAATTGGAGACATTACACTCTAATTGCACCTGAATATGGACAGAATGACAATCATACAGGATATGTAAGAACTATAGATACTACGGATCCATCTAAGCCATTCCTAGTTTCTGAATGGAAATTGCCAGGCAAAGGAATTAGGAGCGATGGAAGTGAACATGAACATCATTTTGTTCCAAGTGGATACATCTACTCGCCACACAATGGAGATACTGGGAATAATGGTAATGTTTACTGGACACATTATCATGCAGGAATTTGGGTCACTGGTCACGATAATATCTGGGAAGGAATAGTTTGGAAAGACGGAATTGTAAGCCCTGAACAAGGATGGCAAGCAATCGACAAACTTGGAACAACAGAAACTCTAGGATATTACTTGGCACATGGTCCAGATTGGCTCGAGAATGCTAAAGAAGAGTTAGGATATGATTTGGCAGATTGTTGGGCCTCTTGTATGATTCCATTTAATTGGGGTTTACAGTATGATCCTAGAGGATTCATTTACATTTCAGAGATGGTCTCTGGAATTTACGTAGTACAATACGATGGTGACAAAGACTCTAGGTATGATTACCCTCCCTTATTCAGTAATGAACTACCTAATAATTAGTACAAGCTTAAGAGAAGGAAGCCGAAGTAAAATAATGGC
>JAYYHK010000016.1:0-10677 GCA_036148495.1 Thermoplasmatota archaeon
ATTGGCATGAGAATGGTGGAACAAGGTCTTCTACTGCGCATTGGTCAATTTCACCTAGTTTACCAGAAGGTTTGAGCTTAAATTCAACTACTGGAGAAATAACTGGAACTCCGACTGAAGTCATGAATTTGACTGATTACAAAGTTACTCTTACTGGTCCAGATCCTAATAGTGATACTTACTTCTACAACGGAGACGGATCAACGAGTCTTGTGAAAGATATAAGGCCCGGAGACTGGGGCTCAGATGCTCCAGGATTCTCTGTAGTTATGAACGGTATTGCTTATTTTGGAGCTGGCAACGGCAACAGTGATGGCGATAACGGTGGAGAGCTATGGAGATCAGATGGTACTGAAGATGGAACCTACATGGTTAAGGATATTTATCCTGGGAAAGATTCCGGGTTTTGGTCTGATATTACAACTAAACCTATTGTTTTTAATGATAATGTATTTTTCATAGGAAGAACTGAAACTACAGGCAAGGAGTTGTGGAAAAGTGATGGTACAGAGGAAGGTACCGTTTTGGTTAAAGATTTGAAAGAAGGTACAGGAGATTCGTCTATCACTCACTTTACTATATTTAATGACGAATTATTTTTCATAGCCAGATCACCAGATTTCAACAAACTTGAGATATTCAAAACAGACGGAACTGAGGAAGGCACAGTTCAAGTAACTCATATTCATGAAAATAATGGTGGCGCAGCTGGTCCTCTTGTTGAAGTAAATGGCAAACTTTACTTTTCAGCTGGAGATCGTGATGAATATGGCTCTGAATTGTGGGTAACTGATGGTACCGAAAGTGGTACTGAAATGGTTGCTAACATAAATGATAATGCTACAAATAATGGCGATGCGAGTGTTTCTCGCTTATTTGGAGATGGAGATTTGGTTTATTTTGCAGCTCAAGATGTGTATGGTAATGGTTATGAACCTTGGGTATACGATACAACGGCCCCAGTATCCTCGACTAATCCTCAGATGCTCATGGATGTTTATCCCGGTCAAAGTAGTGGAGTTATCTATGACTCTCCAAGCTATATGAAAGCAGGTGATTCAGTAGTTTTCTTTGCTAGACAAGATGGATTCTCTTACTTCGACTTGTTTGTTACAGACGGAACTCCCGATGGTACGTCTTTACTTGTTGATTTTGATAGTGCTATAAGTGATTCTATGTTTGATGGAGGAACAACTTTTAACGGCGAAGCTTACTTTGCAGCCGATATTCTCGATCCTAATACACCTCACAAGTGTAAAAGCGATGCCCTCTGGAAGACAGATGGAACTGCAGAAGGTACTGTAATCGTTGCAAGCTGTATGGTTAGAGAAGGCAATAATGACGGTGGTACGTTCATTGAAAGTCAGAATCAACTTTGGGGCATTGTAGGCGACACACTCTTTTTCAGGGCTAGAGAATACCTTGAAGCTCCGGATGACCATTACAGCGTATTGTGGCGAACAGATGGAATACCAAACGGTACAGGGACTTATCCGGTGGACTTAAGTTATTCCAATGAAAGATGTCAGCTAAGTATGCCAAATGGATACTCCTTTTTTGTGCTTAACAACAAAATATTCACAGGACAGCGAGAGGAGTGTCCTTCAGGTACAGATAGTGATTTCAAAAATGGTACAGAGATGCGAGTTCACGATCCTACTAACATAACGTTCGGAACGCCTCCTCTTAAATATACTTTTGATTTCAAATTGCAAGTTTTAAGTCTATTTCCAGATTCTGATGGAGATGGCGTCAGGGATGATGTTGATCTTGATGATGATAATGACGGTATTCTAGATGCTGATGAAGTTGGTGGTCTTGTTTGCAGTGAGCCAGAATCTGATGATTATTTCCTAGATACAGATTTACAGCAAGTCGAAGGTTGGAGTAATGCCTCTTCAGAATTTAGTTATTGGGAGGATAGCGGATATTTACTCGGAATTTTCAACGAAGATAATGCTAAATCAGTCGTAAATGCTAACGATGGAACTATAGTTTACGGTAATTTTTCCTCTGAGTGGTATGATCGGCCAGGTACTGATGCAATCATTACTACTTTTTGGAACATTGATGAGTACGAAGTGCAATTAAGATTATCAGATGGGACTTATACAGATGCGGTTTATGATTTAGAGAGAATAGATTATCATACACGAATGGTTAATGACTATGTCAGTACAGACGGAACCTCAAGTTCAGGACCAGCAGACTTTATGTATCATTTAATTGATTTTGCAGACTTCAACATTCCTTCAGGCCTTAAAGTCGTTGGTTCTAAGGTTTTCCTTAAGCAAGTATCAGGTAGTGCAGACATAGGGCAGTTTGTTATCGTAGATGACTTGTCTAATGGCGGAAAGGTCTGTAGATATGATATCGACGATAATGATATCGACGACGATGGAATACCAAACAACCTTGATGATGACTCAGACGGTGACGGCTGTAGTGATATTCTAGAAGCTGGTTTTACCGATGCTGACGGAGACGGCCGATTAGATGGTACAGGCTTTGATGAAGATGGGAAAGTAGTCGGAAGTGATGGTTACACTACTCCTGCAGATTTGAATGGAGACGGAGTATTTGATTATCTACAATCCAGCTTCTCACCTTGTAGTGATTTATTCCCAAGTGTAGACAGTGCGGAACTCGCAATAGGTGGGCCTATGACGGATATAACATTCCAATATTATGACGATGGCAACACAGGCGATTGGTCTAACACCACAATTGACAATATAGATGGGCCTTACGGCAAATACACATCAATTGCCATTGATTCCAATGATAATGTCCACATTTCTTACTTAAATGAAAGTGATGATGACATGAAGCTCATGTATGCAACAGACGCCAGCGGTTCTTGGGTTACCACTATTGTTGATTCAACTGGTAGGGTAGGCGAATACACATCAATTGCCATTGATTCTAACGATAAGGTACACATTTCTTACCAAGATTCAGCAGATGGTAATTACATCAAGTATGCAACAGATGTCAGTGGCGTTTGGGTTAACACTACAATTGCTGGCGGTTCAGGATCTTCATCAGCAACTTACCCTTCAATTGCAATTGATTCTGCTGATAATGTACATATTTCTTACTCTAGTGGCGGCGGACTTAACCATGCGACTGATGCTAGTGGCTCATGGGTCCACACCAGTGTTGATTCTCTAACTGGTTACCGACCTTCAATGGCCATTGATTCAAACGATAAATTACACATTTCTTATGATAACTCTGGAGGTGCTATCAAGTATGCGACCGATGTTAGTGGAGAGTGGGTTAATATTACAATTGATGACAACAATGCACTCACTTTTAAATCGATTGGAGTTGATTCAGGTAATAACGTACATATTACCTATATGCAATTAGGTAACGCTAACAGTAAGCACCTCAAGTACGCTACAGATATTAGTGGTTCTTGGATTACCACCTCTGTTGACTCTAGTACTAATTCGATGAAGGACGTTTCACTTGTTATTGATTCAGATGATGGAGTACATATTTCCTTCGTTAATCATAGTAATTCCGACCTCTATTATGCAACAAATACTCTTGGTTCTTGGTCTACCACGCCTGTAGATACCAATGATTATGTTGGCCCATATAGTTCCATAGGAGTCGATTCGAACAATAATGTACACATTTCTTACTGGGATGATCGAAATAAAGCCCTTAAGTATGCAACCAAGAGCGGTATAAAGTATGTCACAGGAGCAGTCTGCACTATCAATCCAGACTTACCTAACGGATTATCAATGGCTCAAGGTACATGTACGATAAGTGGCACTCCAATTGATTTGAGTCCTAATACAGAGTATCAAGTAAAAGCAGTATCTAATGGATATATTTATTCGACTACAATTAATCTGTCTACATTTGATGCCGATCCAGACGGCGATGGTTATTGTGACACCAATATCACAGTTGCAAACGTTTGTGTTGCTGTTGATGCATTCCCAGGGGATTCTACCGAATGGTTAGATACAGACGGAGATGGAATTGGTAATAATGCAGATCCAGATGACGATGGAGACGGTTTATCAGATATTCAAGAACAAAACTCGGACCCAGTTACAGATTCATTAAATCCAGATACTGATGGAGACGGATACTGTGACGGACCAATCTCAATAGTAGATGTTTGTGATGCTACTGATGCCTTCCCAACAGATCCAGATGAATGGAATGATAATGACGGAGATGGAATTGGGGACAATGAAGACCCTGACGATGACAATGATAGTGTCCTCGATGTCGATGAATTAGCGTCTGACCCGCCTTCAGATCCGTTAGATGGTTGTGACCCAGATGAGAATTCAAATGCCTGTGATAAAGACGGAGACGGATTGACAAAAGGTGTTGAAGATGGAATTGGTACAGATGCAAATAATCCAGATACGGATGGAGATGGGTACTGTGATGGTCCTCTAACAGTAGTTGGAGTTTGTGAAGGTGGAGATGATTTCCCACTTGATGCCGGTGCTCACGAAGATACAGATGGAGACGGCATGCCAGATACATTAACCGGACCATCAACTTCAGTTCCTGCGCTTGTAGAAGATTTGGATGATGATAACGATGGTTTGAGTGATACTGATGAAGCATCATCAGACCCAGTTACAGATTCATTAAATCCAGATACTGATGGAGATGGATATTGCGACGGCCCAGTGTCTGTAACAATTAACGACGTTTTCATTTGTGAAGCAGGTCCAGATGACTTCCCATTAGATCCAACTCAATGGATAAACGCAGATAGAGATGGCGATGGTGTCGATAACGAATTCGATGATTTCCCAGACGATCCTTCCGCAAGTAAAGATACAGATGGGGATGGAATGCCAGACACAATCACAGGTAATTCAACATCAGTTCCTGCACTCGTTGAAGATCTTGACGACGATAATGATGGTCTTAGCGACATAGAAGAGGATGCTAATAGTAACGGAGCTTTTGATGATGGTGAAACCAATTCATTAGATCCAGATACGGATGATGATGGTTATTGTGATGGTCCAGTAACTATTGTAGATGTTTGTTTTGCAGTCGATGCTTTCCCATTAGATTCTAGCGAGTGGCTTGATACAGACGGAGATGGGGTCGGTAACGAAGCAGACCCTGATGATGATGGAGATGGTTTGAATGACACCGAAGAAATATCACTTGGTTCTAATCCATTAGACCCAGACACCGATGATGATGGAATTCCAGACACTTGGGATCCTCTTCCAGTCGATGCAGATGGTGATTTCGATGGTGATGGAATTCTAGACAGGGATGAATACAATCCAAATTCAACTACTGGCAATCCAGCAGATTCAGATGGAGATGGAGTAAATGATATGCTTCAAGGAGTTGCATCTACTAACGCTACATCAGATTCTGGAAGAAGCTTTGATGAATTCTGTTGGTGGTTCTTGCTGTTGTTATTGCTTCTTTTGATACCATTACTCAAAAGGCAATATGATAACGCTCTGATTTACACGCCTCACATTGTAGAATATACAATTGGAGCTAAAGAAGACAAAATCATTATGAAGCCTTCATTACATGAAAACGCTCAAAAATTCAGAGAGTTTACTAACAGAGGTAAACTAAGAAGAGTAACCTACGCAATTTCAGGAAATCTCGTAGAAGGAATGGATATTGATTCCAAGACAGGAATTATATCAGGACATCCAAAGAAAGTTGGAGAATTCACTAATGAAGTAGTTATGAAGCACTCTAAAGGTAAGTTCTTAGGAGAAATCAAATTTATTGTCACAGAAAAAGGCAAAGAAGTTGAGAAAGAAGAAGAACCCGAACCAGTTCTAACCTCTAATCCAGAACCAGAGAATACTTCATCTAAACCTAAGTTTGTTGGTGGAGCTGGAACCAAGATGGATCCTTTCGTTCTATCTCCAGCTAAAGGTCTTGAACCCGGTGAAGAAATTTCATCCAAACAAGTATTGGTGATATCTGGATTGAAGCCAGGTGGAGTTGTAAATGCTAAAGATTTGAGTTCCAAGGACAACGGCAAGAGATTCTCTGTGGTATCCGAATTAGATGATTCTGGCACATCTTCATCATTGAAAGTGAATGATGACGGCAAAATTAAGTTCAGAGTCAACTTCAACGATGACAAGCCAAGTACAGGTGGCGCTGAATATGAAGCTCTAATGAAACTCGGAACAGCTTCTGTGTATGTTTCATGGGCAGTAGAAGTCATGAAGGAAGAATCTGAGCCAGAACCGGAACCAGAACCGGAACCAGAACCGGAGCCAGAGCCTAAGCCAGTAGTAACCGAAAAAGAAGTGAAAAAGAAAGAAGAACTTGAAAGGGTGAAAGCTCGATCTGAATCTATCGATTTCACAGTAATTGGTGTTGCTACTCAGAGTACATTAGCCAATGAAGTCAAAGGTGGAGCCTCTGAGGTAGAATTAGCAGACGCTTCAGAGTTTGAGAATGGAGGTACAGCCACTATTACAGACGCAGATGGAAGTGAAACATTTACTTGGAAAGGTAAACAAGGTAACCAGTTAACGGGTGTAGCAGGAATTACCAGATCCTTCGTTGCAGCTTCGATTGTAGCTTCAAAGGATGATTTACAAGTAATCAAAGGAATAGGTCCTTTCATTGAAGAGAAATTGAATGCTTTAGGAATCTACACTTACAGACAGCTTGCCAATATGACTCCAGATTTAGAAGATCAAGTGAACGAAGCAATAGAGTTCTTCCCAGGAAGAGTTAAGAGAGACCAATGGGTGGCACAAGCCAAGATATTGATTGGTGAAGATGCAGAGTTGGATGAAAAAGCACTCAAGAAAGCAGAAGAGCTAGACAGAGTTGCAGAGAAGGCTGAAGGAATTGACTTTGGTATACTTGGAGTAGCCAGTGCATCCGATAGAGACAACTTGCAAGAGATCAAGGGAATTGGACCTTTCATTGAAGAAAAGCTCAATGCTTTGGGAATATTCAAGTTCTCACAGATTGCCAAGATGACTTCAGATATTGAAGAAGAAGTCAATGTTGCTATAGAATTCTTCCCAGGAAGAGTTAAACGCGACGAATGGGTTAAACAGGCAGCTGAATTAGCTAAGTAATGACAAATTACTGGTTAATGAAAAGTGAGCCACACGTTTACTCATTCGATGAGTTAATCAAAGACGGAAGTACTTATTGGGATGGAGTACGTAATTATCAAGCTCGAAACTTCATGAGAGACAAAATGAAGATAGGAGATTTAGTTTTGTACTATCATTCCAATACCAAACCACCTCATATTGCAGGCATAGCCAGGATTTGTAAGGAATCTTATCCAGATTTCACTCAGTTCGATAAGAAATCAAAATATTACGACCCTAAAGCCACAGAAGAGGTTCCTAGATGGTTCTTGGTAGATATGGAGCCTGTAACTAAGTTTGACGAGATAGTGTCTCTAGATCAATTAAAGGAAAACGACAACTTAGATGGTATGCTAGTAATCAAAAGAGGCCAGCGATTATCAGTTCAGCCAGTTGAAAAAATTCATTTTGATGAAGTTTGCAAAATGGCTAATGCAAAATTGTAGAATATAGTGTAAAAAAAACGTGTTGAAAATAGCGAAAATTATGTTTTTGCGCTCATCATATTTAAGTGTATCTGATAAGCAGTATATACACCCCCCGTGTATTCTAAGTTCCCGCAATCTGGGAAACATACCTCTCGGGGTATGAAGCCAACTTAAGGAAAGCGGAAAACGCCTAGAAGGAAACAACTTAGGAAACTAAGGGGAAACAATCTTAGAATGTAAAACGGGAAACAACCGGGACACCGGAGGAAACAAATTTTACGGGAAAAGAAGGAAACAATTTAAAACCTAAGGGGAAACAATCTAAGCTCGCAAGCCAGGAAACAAGTAAGATGTTACGGGAAACAAAACTTGTACGCCGGATGAGGAACCTGATCTTAGGATCAGGCCCCAAATCCACCCCGGGTACAGCGATGTCAACTGACGCGAGAAGGTCGACAGAACTGTGCCCACTTTAATTTTGGGCGAATGATTATCTGTTCATTGCTATTTATATCGAACGGATGGTCTAGTAGCCTAACTTTTGTTTTTACCAACGTAAATGTCGTAAAGTCTCAAACAGCGCTTACAAGTTACACTTTCAAATTTTGTAGACTTTATTGTTAAAAATTCTTGTTCAGTTGTATTGTGTCCGCACATAGTAACGCAGTGCAGATCAATTGAAGGTAGATGTCTTTTTCTCATAATCAGGGGTTGGCGTACTAGATGACTGCAGGACGCTAGCAGTCACCTAGTAGTGCCTAAAACTATGGCCTTTCTGAAACAGTTAGGCCTTAGCTTTCGAAAGGTGTGTTTTAGCTTCAAATTCAGTTCCGGATTTCTCCAAGTAAGCGTTATAAAGATTTAAACATCTTTTACATGTTACATCTTTATCCGCAAACATTTTCATTCTCCTGAACTCTTGATCGGTGGCGCTGTGTCCACAGAGCGTTAGTTTGTCTTGCGTAAAGGATACCATGTGCCTTCTTCTCATATCTAATTAATAATCTACTTAGTATATAAGGAAAACATTTTAGTGCCTAAAATTCTAAGCACAAAATAGCACTATTAGGCACTAACTAGTGATAAAAGTTAGTCCCGCGCAATAGTTTTATTACTATTAGTTTCACATTAGATTTATGTCTGACGTTGATGTTAAATCATTTGCAACAGAAGGTGACCGTGACATTCATATTCTGTACGGTTCACAAAGCGGCAACTCTGAGGGTTTGGCTGACAAGTGGAAAAGAGAAGCAACAAAGTACGGATTGAATCCAACTGTGCACGACATGGACGGATTTGACATTAATTCGATGTCTGGAATGTCTAGAGTTATGATTGTTTGCTCTACATGGGGTGAAGGTGAAATGCCAGATAATGCAGAAGAATTGTATGAATCTGCAGTAGGTGTAGGTAAAATTCTAACCAATACGCATTTTTCAATTTGCGCATTGGGTGATACTGGCTATGATTTATTTTGTCAATCTGGAAAAGATTGGGATAAGACAATGGAAGACATGGGCGGTTCCAGGATTCACGACAGAGTAGATTGTGACGTAGATTTCGAGGATCCGGCAGAACAATGGATGAACGGTGCAATGTCTAAACTTGCATGTGTAGATGGAGACGGAAACTTTCAATCAGATTTAGTTGATGATATGATTGCCTATTCCTCAGGGAACGTTGTTGAGGCAGAGCCTGAACCAGTAGCTGAAGCTGGTATTCCGCAAGTTGCTGCTATGGGTATTCCACAAGGCGCTATTGCAGAGGTAGTTCAGAGGCCACATCAATACACAGGTTACAAGCAAAACTCATACTGTGTCAAATGTGGGAAATATTGTTTCCACTGGCACGGAGCATCTCCTAACAATCCTGACCTATATCCAGATTATGAATGTAGAGAATGTGGATATATTAGGAAAATGAAGATAGCTTGATTGATTACAAGTACATTCAAGAAAGAAAAGAATTCTTCTCAGCACTGTTTGTAATATCTTTCATATTCATAATTTACGCTTTAGCTTACTTGCTAAACGATTCTACGTGGTCTAATACAACAGCCTCAGGTTATTGTGAAAAGGTAAGAGAGTCTTGGATTCGTGAACCCACAAATACAATTTCAAATTTAGCATTTGTTTTTGTTGGAATGTACATTCTATGGCTAGCACAATATGATCCAGTAGAAGGTAAGCCTTCCTTATCAACTAGGAGTTGGTTCCTAAACATGTATGCAATTTCCTGTGTTGCTGTAGGTATGGGTAGCTTTGCGATGCACGGATTTAACACAGGATGGGGTGGCTGGTTAGATGTAACTGGAATGATAATGTACATTTCAATGCCTGTTTTCTACAACTTTTCTAGATTTTTGAGATGGAGTGAAACTGAATTTATTTCGTATTACTTGTTTGCCAATGCTATTTTTGCTTTCCTATTATGGCAGTATAGTCTTCTTACTTTCTTGTGGGGAGCACTTATTGGAATTTGGTTATCTCAAGAACTGGCTCTAAAATACCAGAGGCAACCACACATAATTTTCTTAGTTCCAACTTCGATTATTATGTTTCTGTATTTGTATACATCACCAGGAAAGACGCCTATTGATTTCTTTATTGATGAGATAGAGGGAGTTTTACTTTGGGGTGCACTTGCTTATTTTCTTTATAGTATTGAAGAAATTAAGCTTGAAAGAACCCATACACCTTATTTCTGGGCAGGGTTTGCTGCATACGGCCTTGCAACTATCATATGGCAACCTAGTAAAACAGATGGAGTCTTGTGTGATCCGGATTCATTAATTCAGGGTCATGCAATATGGCACCTTTTAGGAGCTGTAGCGATGTGGTGTTTTTACAAGTATTTTAGGACTGAAGTCGATTCTTACTGAAGTTCGTATGTTATTATCCACATTCGTAACTTAATTTCTGGTAAATAACCGTCAGGATCATTGACGCTTGGATCATATTCCTCACCCTGGTACAATCCTCTATAACTTAGTTCATTTGTTCCAACACTAGATTCACTAGTAATATCAATTCGATTATACTCTACATCTTGTCCAGGACACCATCCAGCCCTTCCGTAAACCCAAGTGCCGTATTGATTAGCTGAAACACCTTCATTAACTCGATCATAGCAACCGTATG
>JAYYHK010000017.1:0-6617 GCA_036148495.1 Thermoplasmatota archaeon
GATAATAGGAATTACATTTTCAGCAGCAATTAGAAGGGAATCGTTAGCCTCTGCAGGATTCTTTGGTTTTGTATATGGTATTTCTTTGATAGTTGAAATCTTTTACGGAATATCATCTGAAATGAACATGGAATACGGAGAATACATTCTACTTTTATCAGTGATACATTTTCTTGATATAATAAGTTATAACATATTTAAAGTAAATTATTTTGTAACTATATTTGGAAGTCCTGAGCTTGTCGACTATTCCTTAAGTCTAATTGTCACTCTATACATTTTGCTCTTTTCATCACTAATATTTGTTGTGAACTATATAATCTCAAAAATGGAGGTGTCAAAATGAATTCTATAATTTTTAACGAAGTGACAAAAAATTATGGAAAAGTACAAGGAATAGCTAATGTTACGCTGAATATTGAATCTGGAGTTACTGGAATATTGGGACCTAATGGAGCTGGTAAGTCAACAACGATGAAGGTCCTACTCGGTTTAGTTAAGCCCTCCATAGGAGAAGTAATTGTTGACGGAGTAAATCCTTTTGAAAATCTAGAATTAAGAAATAAAATAGGATTTGTTCCAGAGTATGATTGCTTTTATGAGCACATGAGTGCTGTGGATTATGTTACATATTTTCTATTGATTCATGATTTTGATCGAGATGAAGCAAACACTAGAGCAAAAAATTCCTTAGTTGAATTAGGATTACAAAATGCTATGCATCGAAAAATACGTACTTATTCAAGAGGGATGAGGCAAAAAACTAAAGTTGCAAGAGCTACGGCATTTAACCCTGAGATATTAGTTTTGGATGAACCATTCCAAGGCGCCGATCCAACAACTAGACATTTACTTATGCAAAAAATAAAGTCTTGGTCAAACGAAGGTAAAACAATTCTAATCTCAAGTCACATTTTGCATGATGTTGAAAACCTAACGGATAATATTGTATTAATCAACAATGGACGAGTAATTGCATCGGGTGATCGCCATGAAATACGAAAATTAATGTCGAATATACCTATTCAAATCAGAATATCTCCTGTTGATGGTAAAAATTTAAGGCCCTTATTCAAACGAATGCTAGATGAAAAATGGATAACTGCTGGAAGAATCATGGAAGATGAAGGTGAGATTATGTTGGAAACAAACGAATCGAATGAATTTTACACTAAGTTTCCACAGATTCTGGACAAAGAAAAAATTATGGTTAAGAAAATCGTATCTGATGATGATTCATTGGATTCGTTATATTCTAAATTAGTGGAGGGAAAACAGTGGAAATGAGAAGAGTCGTTGAACGATTTCCTAAATTATTTCCTCCTATTTTTAAGGACTGCAGTTATAGACTAATAACTAATAAGTTAATATGGGTTTTGATTGCAATTTTGATGCTTCCTTGTGCATTGGGATTATTGGTATATTATGAATTTTCCGATGACAGGCTATCTGAAGAAGTAGATGGTGATACTATTTATTACAATGACGACGGAGGACTGCTTCACGAGGATTTAAGAGATACTTTCCTAACTTTCTCTGAATTTTTTGGAATGGGATTTATTGCATTATTATTAGGTATAATGTTTAGCTCTGAATTGATCAGCGAAGAGTATAACAATAAGACAATGCAATTATTCAGAACTTCACCAATACATCCTCTTGAAATTATAACTTATAGGTACTTAACTGGAGTCATAACTGGCGTTATTCTTCTTGGGCTCTACTCATCCCTATTTTACATAGTGATAATGATGGGAGCTGGAATTCATGGAATTATAGAGGATCTAAATGTGTTGCTATTGATAATAAAAATTATATTGCTAAGTTGGATAGGATTTCTATCAATATTTTGCGCAATAAATGTTTATTTTGAAAGACCTTATCTTATATGTTTCATTTATTGGTTGTTGTGGGAACAAATCATATCTGGACAAAATTACCAACAGCTAACCATAACTCATTACATCAACTCCATTACTTATGACGCGCTTTTAGAAATGAAATGGAATATAACTGCTAACGATTATGGACTAATTAATAGTAATGGGGACACTATAGCCACTGACCCATTAATATCAACCATCATTATCATATTTATCGCCATATTTTTTGTATTTGCTGGTTCAAGAGGAATAGCTGCCAAACAATTCTAAAGTTTTATTAAAAGGCCAAAATAGAGCAATCAAATGGCTAAGAGAGATTACTATGAGATTCTCGGAATTGAAAAGAATGCTGATGAAAGAAGTATCAAAAAAGCTTACAGAAAATTAGCTAGAAAACATCATCCCGATGCTAGTGACGAAAGTCCTGAAATAGCCGAAAAAAAATTCAAAGAAATCTCCGAAGCGTATGAAGTATTAGCCGACAGTGAAAAGAGAAGTCGCTATGATCAGTTTGGTCATGACGGCGTAGATTTCGGCGGAGGAGGATTCTCCTGGGATCAGTTCAGTCATCAAGGTGATATCTCTGATCTATTTGGTCAACTCTTTGGAGGAAGACAAGGCGGAGGGGGTGGAATGGGAAGCATATTTTCACAACTATTCGGAGGCGGTCAGAGTCAACCAAACAACAGAGGGAACGATTTACGATACGATGTTACTTTAGAATTAAAAGAAGCCTTTACTGGAATCGAAAAGGAAATCAGTATTCCTAGAGAAGATTCGTGTAAGAAATGTAGTGGTTCTGGAGCGGCAGAAGGAGGAACTGCAAAAACGTGTACTACTTGCGCAGGGCAAGGAATTGTACGGAAAGTAATGCAAAGAGGATTCATGCAGACTGTTTCTACAGACACATGCTCAGATTGTAGAGGAAGTGGTACAAAAATAGACAAACCTTGTAATGATTGTAGAGGTTCTGGTATTGTATCGGTTGATAAAAAAATAAAATTGAAAATTCCTGCCGGAGCTGATGACGGCTACAGGTTAAGAATGCGAGGGCAAGGAAGCGCAGGCCCAAACAATGGACCAAAAGGTGACTTGTACATCGTTGTAAATGTAAAAAGACATGAAATATTTCAAAGACAAGACAATGAAATTATATTAGATTTAGATATTAGTCCCTCACAAGCTGTACTTGGTGACAGCATAAGAGTACCTACTTTAGCAGGAAATGTGAAGCTAAGTATTCCATCGGGAACACAGTCTGGAGACGTTCTTAGACTGAAAGGAAAAGGAATGCCAGATATTACAAGGCCTTCGATAAAAGGAAGCCAACATGTCAGGATAAATATCAAAGTACCAAAACCTAATGGCAAAACAAGAAAGCTTTGGGAAGAGTTAAAGAAACTAGACTCAACAAAACCATCTTTCCTAGATAGAATGAGGGATGCATTTGGCTGAAGACGACGATTATTCACAAGATAGTGAAGCATACCGCAAATGGAGGAGTGGTGAAGATAATGACAGATATGCATCATCGAAAACCCCCTCAGAGACAGGAGCAAGAAGTGGAAGCTATACTACCCCTAAATCTGAAAACGATGAATATACTCCTCCGGATGAGGATGATAATTCTGAGAAACTACCCTGGTATGTTTGGGCGTTTCTTATTATTACAACTATTCCTTTTCTTATTGTTGCAATTGGTTCTGCTGACTTCCAATTTGGTGACGGAGGATCAGATGGGAAAAATCCTAGTGAATGGCCTTCTGTTGAAGGAACTATAGAATATGCACGCGTTGAAGATAAATTCATAACCGAAGAATATTGTGAAGACAGAAATGATGATGGATATTTTGACGACGATGAATGCTGGAAAGACTTTGTTTACGTCGCTGAAGTATCTTACATCTACACTGTCGAAAATACGAGTGATTTAAATGGCCAAGAAGGTTGTGAAGATTGTTCCTTTGGAGAAATAGTGGAATTATGGGAAAGTCACTGGGTAGACGTTCTAAAGAGAGAGGGAGAAGATAAATTATTCCAAGAATTTATCAATGCAACGGATGAGCGCTTGGCAGTTAACTCTACAGTGAAAATATTTTACAATCCCGAGAACGCCGGCGAGGTATATAGTGAATTTGGAGAAGATTATGAAGACACTGAGAGCTCATTTTTCCTCATGGGCATTGGTGCAATCTGTTGTTTTTCAATAGTTTTCATTGGTATTTTTATAGGAACTGCTCAGCGAATTAGCAGTATGCGTGAAGATAACGAACTAAATCGTAGGGGTTCTTTTGGAGTATTTGGATCCGATAACAACCGTAATGGAGGAAGAAACAGTCGAGCCGTCAGAAGAAGTGGAGGAAGTAGTCGCAGCGGCGGTGGAGGAAGAAGTGGTAGCAGAAGCCTAGGCGGTGGCGGCCGAAGAAGCGGCGGAAGCCGGAGCGGTGGCGGTGGCCGTAGGCGTTGAAACTTAACATTGACAATGATATCCGCAAGGCAAAAACAATACCCTCTAAATTTTATCATAGTCCTAAAGTTTATCGAAAACTTAAAAAACTATTCAACCGAAGTTGGCAATTTGTAGGCGATACTGAGCTTTTACAAAAAAACAATACACATCCTGGTATTTTACTAGAAGGAATGGTTGATGAACCATATGTACTAGCAAAAGACGGTGAAAAATTTAGCTGCATGTCTAATGTTTGTACACATAGAGGTAATATTATTTGTGAAAAGGCCGCAAAAACCAAGAATTTAGTATGTGGTTATCACGGTAGACAATTCAATATTGATGGAAAAATGAAATTTATGCCTGAATTTGAAAATGTAGAAAATTTTCCATCTGAATCTGATAATTTACCGCAAATTGAAATGGATTTGTGGAAAAACATGATATTCATTATTAATGATAAGAAATGTGAAATAACTGAATTGATAGGCCCAATGGTTGAAAGACTTTCTTGGCTACCTGTTGAAGAATTCAAATACAAACCAGAATTATCAAGAGTTTACAATGTAAAGGCTAACTGGGCACTCTATTGCGACAATTACCTTGAAGGATTCCACATTCCGTTTGTTCACAAGGATCTAAACCAGGCTCTAGAATACGATGAATATTTTACAGAAGGTATTGATAATACTGTTTTACAGATAGGAGTAGGCAAAGACAATGAACACACATTTGATTTACCTAAAAACCATCAGGATTATGGTAAAAATGTAGCTGCATATTATTTTTTCCTTTTCCCGAATATGATGTTTAACTTTTATCCATGGGGACTTTCTGTAAACGTAGTTAAACCAAAATCGCCAGAAGAAACTCAAGTCCAATACTATACTTACGTCTGGAAAGAAGAAATAATGGAAAAAGGCGCTGGGAGTGGATTAGATAAAGTCGAATTAGAAGACGAGGAAATTGTGGAATCTGTTCAAAAAGGAGTTAAATCAAAGGCTTACGATAGAGGAAAGTATTCACCAAAAAGAGAAATTGGAGTTCATTACTTTCATAAATTAATACAAAAGTATTATTGATTCTAACGGCGTTTAAACATCCTAAATTCCATAAGTCTATCTACTAAATAAATTGAGCCAGGATATTTTTTAGGAATTCTGAGACTTAAGAATGGAATAGTACCTATACTTCTGCCTATTCCGGAAATAATAAATATTGTGAAAATTGCTTTCCAAGTGTCGCTGTAAAAATCTTCAAGATAACCTGCCATATATCCTCCAATAAGAGCTCCAACAAAGGTAGTTATTCCGACACGAGTATTGTAGTAGCTAAAATATGCAGCCCTTTCTTTGTTAGGTGCAAGATCTAGAACCATTGCGTTAGAAGTTATCAAAAATGCGCTGAAACAAGGACCTAGAATAACTATTTGAAGAAGAATCATAACCTCAATAATAGGAAAAAAAGCATAAATGAAAGGCAAGATAGCAAACCCTATCCTACTCATAATTAGAACTGGTAGCGGCCCAACCCTATCCACTAATCGACCCATAATTGGCTGAAAAGCCATTTCAGATACAGCACCAACCAGACTAAAAGCAACTAGTACAATATTGTCTACCTCGAGAACCTCAATCAAAATCATGGCAAATAGGGGCCAAATCAAAGACATATTCAAAGCGTAAAAGGCTTGAGCACGAACGTAACTTTGAAAAGTGTTAGAATATTCTTTCTTTGCAGTTTCAGATAGAACTAAATCCTTTGTCTTTTCAGGATCTCTGTACGGAACCCTAATCAATATTAAACCCCCAACGAACGTAGCTACTGCCGCGAAGGTGAATAATGGTCTAAATGGCTCAGCTGAATTTGAACCATCTGTGTAGACTGAATAGACGGCGATTAGAGAGCCTACTAAACCAAGTAAACCTCCAATTACATGAAATTTACTTAGTGTGCTTCCTCGTTTTGAGGGATTCATCCAATCTCCCTGCAATGCAGCCCAAGTTGGATTAATAATGGATAAAGAAACTGAATAGATGATAACTAAGAAAAGCATCTCATTAGGATCATTGACGGTAGACAATAGGTACAATGATATAGCTCCAAATAGCGATCCTCCTATAATCCAGTAAGTCCTGACGAGTTTTGTATCTGAAACCCAACCCCAAAAATATTGAAGTGCATTTGGTAACAAATTCATTAATGATTGAATCCAAGCAATTTGCTCAAATGAAGCTCCCAATCTTACAGCATAATAACTTAGGTAAGGCATCGAGATATCGTTT
>JAYYHK010000018.1:0-4479 GCA_036148495.1 Thermoplasmatota archaeon
GAAAGAGAAATGGCTACCCTGAAAACACTGGGGACAAGTGATGTAATACTAAGCAAAGCCACTTCTGCTGAAAATTTTGTAATGGGTACTATTGCTGGAATATCTGGCATTCTAATCGGATATCCTATTGCTGTTTGGCTACTACAAACATTCACGTATGAAATATACTATGTTCCTACTTATTTTCCGAATGGATTACCCGTAGTGATGATTATTTGTGTTATACTACTAAGTGTATCCGCAACTATTCCTTCTTGGATTAGGTTAAGAAATATGAATCTTGGAAATTTGGTTAGATCCATTGAAAGATGATTTAATTATATATATGTTTTAAAAAAATCACAATTTTGATGCTTTTTTTAAATATGTCGTGAGTAATTATTTAAACTATTTTGATAAAGGCGCAAAATGGAACAACTAAATGTCCTTGCTAAACAAGTAAATCGTAATCCTTCGATAGTGATTGGAGCTGTAATGTTTGTAACTGCAATCATGTTTACTATTTTGATTACAGCACCTGAAGCTGGAGACCCAAGTCAATCTGGATTTATACCTGAAAACGAAGTTGTAGATGCCATGACTGATATAGGTGAAAAATTTAGTACAGAGTATCAAGTTGTTACGCTTATAAAATCTGACGATGTGATATCCTCTTCAACTTTTGTTGACATGGTAGAATTGCAAATAGCATTTACTGATGATGAAGATATATCTAAAAGTTTAACAGATCAACAGACAAAAATAAACAGTATTGTTTCCTTACCAAACTCATTAGCTATACATTTTAATTTTACAGGCGATAATTTATCTGAACTAAAGTCTCTTTATGAAAGTAAAAGTGACCAAGAGATAAAATCTGCCTTACAAGATGCTATTGGAGACCCATATGCAGGAGCTGCAATAATTCCCCTCCTAGGTGAGTTTAATGAAAATACTACTACTGCTAAATCTACAATAATTACACTAAAGTTAGACAACAGTAATCGTGAGGGTGAAAACTCAGTTCAAGCGCTTGAAAGAGTTGCTAAGGTAGAAAACGTAATGGGAACCATTTCAATGGACCATCGCGAGAATAAATTCACTGGTACAAGTGCTTATTCATTGGGTCAAGGCGCAATGGATGCTGAAATTAATTCTCAATTTGAAGAGGATATTGGAAGTAGGCTGATGCCTTTCGTATTAGGTTTCATATTACTAGTATTGTACTTAACATTCAGATCTGGAACTGATATGCTATTAACTCTTCTTGCACTTTTTATATCTATAATTTGGACCTTTGCCTTTGGAGTTATACTCGATTTTGAACCAAGCTTTTTCTTGACAATAATTCCTATTTTACTAATTGGATTGGGTGTAGATTATGGAATACATCTAACTATGAGATATAGGGAGGGTGTTGTTGAAAATGGCGATATTGATAAAGCAAATAAAACTGCAGTTATTTCCGTAGGTTCTGCTCTTTTATTTGCCACAATTACCACCATGATTGGCTTCTTTTCAAATCTATCATCTGAAATTGTACCAATAAAGGAATTTGGTATACAAACTGGATTGGGGATTTTGTCTGCTTTTATTATTTTTGTAACTTTTCTACCTGCCTGTAGGATTGTTATTGACAGATATTACGAAAGTAAAGGTAAAAGTGTGCTTTCACAAACTAATATTGACATAATTAAAGCTAAAAAAATAGGCGGCGAAAGTGACGCCATATCTGATAAATTCATGAGTATCGGATCTACTTTGGCTCTTAAGTATCCTGAAAAAACTCTTGCCTTCTTTGTAGTTTTAACACTTATTGCAGGATATGGTGGAAGTCAAATTTCATCAGAATTCAACGCAGAAGATTTCCTACCACAAGAAGTTGAAGTTGTAAAACAGTTTAACTACTACCAAGACAATTTCGGAGACTCGGCCGGTGAAGTTTCATTTATTTATATAAGTGGAGAAAATTTAGCTACCAACGCAGTTTTCCAAGCTATCGATGACACTCAGGAACAACTTTTGATAGATGACACTTATGTTTCTAGTGATCCAAATAGCATATTCTCAGCTTTAAATGGAATGAGAAATTTGGCTTCTAATCAATCGGGATATTTCTATAACGCAACTTTTGCTGAAATGTTCAATTCAAAGGATGCTGATAATGATGGAATACCTGATACTGATGCAGATGTGAAGGAATTACTGGATTGGGTATTCGTAGGCGACGGTGTGAATCAGCCATCTATGATTAAAAATTTCATTTATTATGATGAAGAAACCGGAGAATACACTGTCTCATATATTATGCTTACAACCAAATCTAAAAATGTATTTTATGTTGAAGTCAGCGATGAATTGAATAAAGACATTAAACCGCTCGAAGATATAGAATCCAGTAGTAAAATTAAAGTAGTTGCAACAGGACAACCTCCCATATTTGTGGTTGTTATGGACACTATCACTGCAACTATGATTCAATCAATTTTATACACAATTGCATTATCTTCTTTGGTTTTAACTGCAGTTTTCTGGTTTAATGATGGACAACCTCTGTTAGGTATTCTAACAATTATTCCAGTTTTATTAGTTCTCACATGGATTCTGGGAACTATGGTTGTTATTGGATATACTCTTAACGTAATGACTACGTTAATTGGAGCTTTGACTATCGGTTTAGGTGTTACTTATGCTATACACATTTCGCATAGATTTATAGAAGAGCTTGAAGAACATCATTCATTAGAAAAAGCCGTTAATAATACAGTAAAAAACACTGGATTCTCACTATTTGGTGCTGCAATGACTACTGTTCTGTCCTTTGGAGTACTATCTCAATCAATATTAGTTCCAATGCAGCAATTTGGTACTATTACTGCATTAACAATTTTATTTTCATTCTTATCCTCTGTTTGGGTTCTACCAAGTATTTTAGTTCTTTGGGCTAGACAATCTGGACTAACTGAAAATAAAACAAATGATCATGATAATAAGATACCTGAAGCAAAGGAAAAATCTGATGCTCCTGTGATGGCTACAACTTCGGATAACGAAAGTGAAGACAATTCAGAAGAAGAATAGTTAAAATTTACTTATTAGCTTTAACACAAGCTTCTCGCAAGACGCAAGTGCTTTATCATCTGATGATCTTAAAACAATGGTAGCACCATAAACTCCATCTCTAGAAAATGGATAGCTTCCCACCGAAACATTTGAAAACTGATTCTGGATTTCTGTTAATTCTTCTGCAAAAAAACTTTCCCCAACCATAATATCATGAGACTTTGACTTGACAATGTCACCTGCCTCAAGATAATCATACATTCCTTCCAACATACCTTGCATTATTTTTGGAATTCCTGCCATAACAAACACATTTTCAATTTTATAACCTGGAGCTTTGGTAGCTGGACTGTAAATTAATTCTCCGCCTTCAGGAACATGAAGCATTTTTAGTAAAGGATCGGTTAATTCCTTGCCATCGAGAAAAGCTTTCATTTTTTCTAATGCATTTTCATCTACTTTTGCTTCAACACCAAATGCCTTTGCAATACAATCGGTTGTTATATCATCGTGTGTGGGACCAATGCCGCCAGTTGTGAAAACATAATCATATTTCTTTCTCAATGAGTTAACTGAACTTATTATTGCCTCTTCGTCGTCCAAAACAACTCTAGCCTCAGACAGTGAAATACCTATTTTACCTAACCATTTAGCTAAGTATGCTAAATTCTTATCTTCAGTTCTACCTGAGAGAATTTCATCTCCAATAATAACCAAAGAGGCTCGCTTCACAATTTTTCCAATTCTTTAATTCTTTTTTCCATTGGCGGGTGAGTTGAAAACATGTTGATGAAAAAATCTCCTCCCCTCAATGGATTAACGATACACATTGCTGCATTGCTTGGAGAACCACAGTCCAATGGCTTCCTATGATTTTCCCATTCTAATTTTTTCAATGCACTAATCAATGCCCATGGTTTGTTAGTCAACTTAGCTGCAGTCGCATCTGCATGATACTCTCTTGAACGTGATACAGCCATCTGAAGTAAAAATGCAGCCAAAGGTGCAGTTATAGCTACTAGAATCATAATTCCAGGATGGACATTTCGGTTACGCCCACCAAACATACTATTCCACCACATCATTCTAGCTGCGAATGATATGAAGCCAGCTATGGTTGCTGCAACGCACATGACTAAGGTATCTCTATTCTTTACGTGGGCCATTTCATGAGCCATCACTCCTTCAAGCTCGTTGTCATCCAAAACAGACATTATTCCGGTGGTGGCTGCTACGACTGCATTTTTTGGATTTCTGCCTGTCGCAAAAGCGTTTGGAGTAGATGAAGGAACTATCGCTACCCTAGGCATCGGTAAACCGTTTAAATCTGCTATTTTTTTTACTATACCAAATAATCTTGGGTTGTCATTCCTATCAATAACTTTAGCACCATATGCCCTTAGAACAATTGAATCACTATAAAAATATGAGAAAAGA
>JAYYHK010000019.1:0-4603 GCA_036148495.1 Thermoplasmatota archaeon
GCAATGACAATCTTAAGTTTAGCAATTAACCACAGACCATCTACAATTCTCGTTGCACTATCGTTGATATGTGGCATATTGTCATTATTAAGTCTATTTTTCTACCGGAAGATAGATGCAAAGTGGACAAATGAAAGTTTTGATTAGCAATAAATAGATACTCCAAATATTAATTGTATGTCTGAAAAAAATTCAAATACAAATAAGGACAAATCAAAAGCTAACAAGAAGGCTTACAATCCTAAAAGACGATTCAGAATTAATAAAAAGCTCGATGGAAAATCTGGAAGTATCTTTGTAGGTTTAGATGACCCGTTCTTGTATTTTCCGGACATGATGTCATACTTTAGCCGTGAAGAAATAGATGAAGTTCACCTAAAGGCAAGAGGAAAATCTATTTCAAATGCTGTAAACGTAGCTGAGCAATTTAAGAACCGATTTAAAAAAGAAATTCAAGTAGAAGTTAAAAATGTTGAAATAGGAACTGAAGAAGTTCCTCGCAAAGATCGAAAAGGTAAAATTAGAATGTCATTTATTGATATTACTATGATAAAAAATGCCGAGAATAAAGATTAATCCTTTTTGTGCATAACTCTGTGAGTTGCTGAAGGAACAACTGACATTTTACCATCAAACTTAGCATTATAGGAGATTGGGCAAATACTGTTCAAAGCAACAGCAAGAGCTGCGACTTCAGAGTGTGGCTGGTTTCCCACCGCCACATTGTAGTCTGCTGACTCAAACACCCAAGGAGGAACCTTTTCAGCTCCCACAATGAAAAGTATATCCTGTTCGCTAGATTTTATGTCATCTAATATATCATCTAAAGGTAAACCAAACATAGTCAAATGCACGATTAATGAACTAGAAGATTTTACTACTTTCTTCGGATTTTCTGTTGGTATAATTCTGAAATTACCACCAAATTTATTTACTACATCTTCAACAGAATTTATAACTCTACTATCTGGATTTGACAGAAAAATTTTAGAAGCCCCAAATGCTCTAGCTGTCAATGCTACATGGGTGGTAATCCTCTTATCTCTTTCAGGTCTGTGTCCTATGCGTAAAACTTCATAATTGTTCATGACTATTCTTCAATGGGTGAAGAAGATTCGTCAACCCTGCCACGAATACTATCGTGAACTAATAAGCCAACAAATTGCAATATGATGCCGCTCAAAATATAAGTTACATTTTCCGAGTTAAAATTGTCTTTAACAAAGATATCATCTACAATTTCTATGATACCTGCAAATATAAGTCCCATACTTGCTACAGTAAATATAAATCTGACGATGTTAATATTGAAAACACCATCTCTGAGATAAGTGTCCGTAGTTCTGGCCACTTCAATAATTACGAGAGCAAACAAAGATAATAGCAAAATGCCGTCTAAGGACAGAAAGGCAAGAACCATTCCTAAAATTCCTCCTCCTGAATTGGCAGCTTCCTGCATTTGGTCAAGACCTTGCGTAAGGCCTACAATCATCATTAAAGCTGCAATTAACCAAGCATACGAATAAAGAGGAACCCTTTCGCTTGTAACTGTTAATAAATCTGTGTAGAACTTCTTGATAGCTTCTTCCCATCCGGCAACTTTTACAAGTAAATATCCTCCTAAAATCACCCATATAGCACCTGAAGCTATTTCCGAAGAACCCAAAAGGCTTGCCAATCCCCAAGCCAAAGCAATAAGAGCCATTGGAAGTATAAATTGACGTTGAATTTTAGGATCTTCCATCTTGTGAACAATGGTGTAGAGTGTGTCTTCGATTGGTCTAGATTGTTGAACAACAACCATTCGTGTTGAATCAATTCTAAGTCTTGACCTAATAATTGGTTCTAGCTCTCTATCTTCAGCTCCGTCACTAACAAGTATTGCTCTAGTTGCCCCTGTTTTAGATATTACTTGATCTAACGTATTAGCTATCTTCATATCTGACTTTGTACCTACTCTTACATCTCCGCAAATGGTAACAACTTCAACTTTTTTACCCTTTTCTAAAAGTTGATCATATGTTTTAATGGCTGCAAGCATAGTGTTAGTGTCACTTTCTTCAGGGTCAGAAAGACCTAATTCTAAAGAGGCTCTTATATTCGCTTCACGACCAATAACGGGACTACGAATACCGGTTTTTCTACCCAAATCATTGTCCCTGTCGATTGCAATAACAAGCAAACTCATTGAATAACACTGTTAAATCAGTATATTAATGTTGCTTCGAGACGATTCTTTAAATATTAGCATTTGTGCGTCAATTCAACTGAGGATTTAAATGGCAGAATTCAAAACCGTTATAGCAGACCCAAAAGAGAAGAAAGCTTATCAAAAAGTATTGGCTGAAGACAAGTCTAATGCATTGGTGGGAAAATCTGTAGGCGAAGAAATTGATGGAATTTTCTTAGACTTACCAGGATATCGTCTAAAAATAACTGGAGGCTCAGATAACTCTGGTGTTCCTCTCAGAGGTGATATAGACGGAAATCAAAGAAGAAAACTTCTATTGACCGAATCTGTCGGATTCCATCCGGTAAAAGACGGACAAAGGCGTAGAAAGCTAATACGTGGAAGAAATCTGAACAGTGAAGTTTCACAGATAAATCTTAAGGTTATTGAATATGGTCCTAAATCAATAGAGGAGTTGTTACAGCCAGAGGAGGCTTAAACTTGAGCAACGCCCCCCAAGCCGAAATAAATATCGGAATGGTTGGGCATGTAGATCACGGAAAGACAACTCTTACGCAGGCATTAACTGGAAAATGGACTGACCAACACAGCGAAGAATTAAAGCGAGGAATCTCAATAAAATTAGGATATGCTGATGCTGAATTCTATAAAGTAATCGATAAAAAAAATACTACGTTCACTTCAGAACCTAACTTAAAAAATTTCAAGGGGGCGAAACATGAGCGTCTAAGGACTGTAAGCTTTGTAGATGCACCTGGTCACGAAACATTAATG
Source organism: Thermoplasmatota archaeon (assembly GCA_036148495.1). GTDB lineage: Archaea > Thermoplasmatota > Poseidoniia > MGIII > CG-Epi1 > CG-Epi1. Next base: position 2,966 of record JAYYHK010000019.1, read on the forward strand.
GCTGTAATGCTTAGTGGTGCTGCAATTATGGATGCCGCAATTTTAATCATTGCTGCAAATGAAAAATGCCCTCAACCTCAAACTCGCGAACACTTATCTGCACTTGAAATAATGGGGTTCGAAAAATTTATTGTAGTCCAAAGTAAAATTGATATCTGCTCAAAGGAAAGAGCTCTCGAATCATACAAAGAGATAAAAGAATTTCTTAAGGGTTCACTACTTGAAGATGCGCCCATTGTTCCAGTATCTGCACACCATAACAAAAATATTGATTTATTAATCGAAGTTATTGAAAACTTATTTCCAACGCCTGAAAAAAATATAAAAGACGACTTCCAAATGGATATTGCTAGATCCTTTGACATAAACAAGCCCGGGACAATACCTAAAAATATTAAAGGGGGAATTCTAGGTGGAACTGTTAAAAAAGGAAAAATTAAAATCGGAGATTCTATCGAAATAAGACCTGGAAGAACTACCAAGAAAGGCCTTGAACCGATCAAAACCAAAGTGACTTCACTCCATAGTGGAATCTCAAGAAAAGAAATACAACCTGGTGGTCTAGTTGCGATAGGAACTGGCCTTGACCCTTCAATCACAAAATCAGACTCTTTACTGGGTAATGTAATTGGAAAACCAGAAACTTTACCTCCTGTTTGGGAACGATTTAATGTAAAAACAACGTTGCTAAAGAGAGTCGTTGGAACTAAGAACGTTAAAGATATGGATGAATTAAAAACAAAAGAACCACTGATGATTACAGTTGGAACAAGAACTACAGTCGGAGTTCCAATAACAGTCAGGGAAGATATTGTTGATATGAAATTGACAATACCGGTATGCGCACCAATCGGTCAAAGAATAGCTCTTAGTAGAAGAGTTGATGGTAAATGGCATCTTATTGGATACGGTATTATTGAAGAATGAAGGAAGTATTACCAGACACAAATATTATTCTATGGACATTTAGTGGAGGAACAGATTTCAGGGAGGCTATTGCTACTGCGGCACCGAATTTTGATATAAAAATTCCTACATGTGTAATCGATGAACTTAAAAAATTAGATACTAAAAAAAGTAAAGCTGCACTATCATTTACTTCTAATATGGAAAAAGTTGATATAGGAAAAGGATATGTTGATGACTTGCTGATAAAATCCGCAAGAAATGGGAAACTAATAGCAACTAATGATAAGGAACTTTTATTAAAACTCAAGAAAGAAAAAATTAATGCTCTGCGGATAAGAGAAAAAAATAAACTTGTAATGACGGAGACTGAGTAATGACTGACTTTAGTTTCCCAGAAAAACCAAATTATAATTTCACCAAAGGGCAAACGTTGGAACGTAAAAAACTACTAAAAAATAAAGTTGAACACATTAAATTTAAAGACTTGAAAAATACAAATGAACTCATAGAAGCTTACAGTAAAAGCAGCTTTCAAGCAAGGAAGATTGGTGAGGGGGCAAAGCTTTACAAAAAAGAGCTAAACAGAGGAACCACTATTATTTGGTCACTCGCTGGAAGTATATTTAGTGCAGGTCTTCGAGAATTAGTAATTGATTCTGTACGCAAAAATTTAGTTGATTGCTTAGTTTGTACGGGTGCTTTGTTTGAACAGGACATGCTAGAAGCACT
>JAYYHK010000020.1:0-2731 GCA_036148495.1 Thermoplasmatota archaeon
TATGGATAGTATAAGTCTGGAAAATTTCCGTGAATTGCAAACCGCTGGAGTTCAAGTAATAGATTCTCGACCTACAGTACTATTTTCTGAAAAACATATTCAGGGAACAATTGGCATCAGCATTAATGGTTCCTTTGAATATATGGCAAATGCAATATTTGAAAAGGCTGAAAAATTAATTTTAATTTCTCTTAATGAAAGGTTGAGTGAATCTTTCTTAAGGCTTGAGGCGGAAGGCTTTACAGATGTTGTTTATTTTGATATAAGTCTGTGGTTCGAAGCAGGTTTAGATTGTTCACTTGTATCAAGAGTTGCCGCATCATCAGCTCCAAAGCATCTGGAAAAAATTGTTGACGTAAGTAATTCAGAAGATTGGGAAGTTTTACATGTTAAAGGAGTTTCAAATGTTCCACTGGTTGATATTGTAAAAAATCCTAGTAAGATAGGCCAGGACTCTGTTTTATATTGCGGTAATGGACATAAGTCCATGGCTGCGGTTTCGTATCTTTTGACTAAAAATATTATTACAACTGATATAACGGGTGGTCTTAGTGCAATGTTAGTAGATTCACCTGATTTGGAGATTTAATGGTAAAGAGAGCATTTTCCTTTCTAGATATGCCTCCTCGTTCTGAGAAACCTAGAGTAGATGGAATGACGATGTGTATTGATCAAGGGCTTGGCTTTGATTTTGTGAAGGGTTTGTTAGAAATGTCTTCAGATTACATTGATCTATGGAAACTTGGATGGACAACTACCCAACTCCAAGAGTTGAAGTTAGTAAAGAAAAAAATTAGTTTATTGCGTTCTCATCAAATATCAGTATGCAATGGTGGAACTTTGCTAGAGCTCTCAGAGCATCAAGGTAAGTCAACTGAACTATTTAGAGAACTTGTCGATATGGGATGTGATTCTACTGAAATTTCAAGTGGTAGTTCAGATATTAGTTCTGAGAGGATTGTAGAACTAATTACTGAAGCGAAGTCATATTCTCTGAGAGTTTTTTGTGAAGTCGGTAAAAAACTTCCAGAAGAGGACTATGAAGCAGATCAATACAATAGTCTGTTGAAAGAATTCATAAAGGCTGGAGCCGATAAGGTCATTTTAGAAGCCAGAGAGTCTGGTGTTAGTGTAGGTGTCATGGATGACAAAGGAATACCCATAGCAGATAGATTGGACAAAGTTTTGGAGGGAATAGATTCAAGACATGTACTTTTTGAAGCGCCTAGAAAGTCTCAACAAGTTTTCTTCTTGAAAAAATTTGGCGCCGAAACAAGTCTAGGTAATATTCATCCTAATGACGCAATTTCAGTAGAAACTCTCAGAAGAGGTATGCGAGGAGATACAATGGATGATTTTTACTATGTTATCGCTGATAGGCATTTGAAAAAGCAAGGCGAAAAATGAGAGTTACTATTGAGCATGGCATAAAGGGTGCAACGAGAGCAGTAAGTAGAAAAGATGCGATAATTATTGTTGATACTATTAGAGCATCTACAACTTACGTTAATGCATTTAGTAGTGGTGCAGAGAGAATAGTGCCTTGTGCAAGTCGTGAAGATTTAGAAGATAGACTTTCGAGTTACCCAGATTCTGTTAAATCAGGGGAAAGACAATGTAGAAAGATAGAAGGATACGATTATGGTTCATCTCCTCTGGAGATGTCAAAAGCCAATCTCTCTGGTAAAACAATGTTGTCAAGTACAACCAATGGTTCTCGTATGGTTGTAGCTTCTCACAACTCGCCATGTGTCGTGATGGGTTCTTTTTGTAATGCGACAGCTGTTGTCAAATATTTGAAAGACTTAAAGATGGATGTGAGTATAGTTTGTTCTGGTAGGCTGGGAGAACCAGTAATTGAAGATGATTTATGCGCAGAATATCTAAAATGGGGATTTGAAAATAGTTTTGCAACATTCAGATTAAATGATGAAGAAATTTACGAAAAATGTAAGTCTTCTCCTAGCTATTCGATGTTGCAATCTGCAGGTTTAGAAGATGATTTTGATTTTTGCATGAGTATAGATTCTCATGAAATCGTACCAATTCTAGATAATGATGCTTTTATTTTATCTTAACACGGCGTATTTCCGTACTTCCGCAAATTAAGCAATCTTTTCTCTTTATATTTTCCACATTTTTACATGCGGTGCATTTATATTTCCACAATCTCTTTTCAACAATTGTTTTCCCTGAGCAAGACAAAAAATTAATATTAAGCTCCATTGCTACATTTTGTATTGCAAAGTCATCACTTATGATAGTTCCTTTAGTCTCATAACCCAGTGCAATTATATCAAGATCTACGTCAGATAGTACATCATAATCTCCAGTATTTTGGGATTTTTCAACTACTAATTCATATGATTTGTTATTTGCTTTTAAAACCTTTAATTTTGTAGATATTAAGCTATTGTAATATTGTTTACTTTGTTTATTTACAATTTCAGCCTTTATTCCTGGAACTGTAATGCATTCTCCGTCAGGATGTTTCTGAGTTAGGAATGCACAGGTATCAAGTATGAACACAAAAGCTCAGAGTCCTTTCGTTAAAAAGGTTAATAAATTCCTAGTACAGGCCGACAGTTTACAGCTCTCCATATAAACGGTTTTGAAAAAGAATTGAAGCTAGCATCAACTAACCAGTCAGGAGAATTAAACATAATCTCACCCCACTTTATTCCTCTCTTAGAATACTTCATCATTTTACCCATCTGTTTGTTCCAATTTG
>JAYYHK010000021.1:0-5633 GCA_036148495.1 Thermoplasmatota archaeon
TGAAGCAAGAAGAATTAATGAACACAGTTGAAAGTTTTAAGTCAGATAGGGGATCAATTCTTGCCGGAGTAATGGGTGGAAGACTTGCAGAAGGAATAGATTATCCGGACACTTCTCTTGAGATGGCTATAATTGTAGGAATTCCATATCCTGCACCTGGAGTTAGGCAAGAGGCTCTGCAACATTATTTTGATGTATGCTTCCATGGTAAAGGTTGGGAATATGCGGTAGAATCTCCAGCCCTAAGGAAAATACTCCAAGCAGCTGGCAGAGTTATTCGCTCGGAAAACGATAGAGGCGTGATAGTAATTACAGATGGAAGAGCCGGAAAATTTGCAGATAATATTCCAGACCTAGAATTATCTAATGATATTGTTACAGATGTAGAGAATTTTTTTGAAGCCTAAATTAATTTAATACACAATTCTTGAACCTCTATTGCCACCGTGGCTTAGCTCGGTATAGCGACTGATTCGTAATCAGTAGGTCGGGGGTTCGAATCCCCCCGGTGGCTCCATACTTAATCGTTAAATCGTTTTTTACTTCTTCTCATAGCTTCTAAAGCAGGCATAGTTTCTCCAGACATGAAAGAAATACATGCCCCACCACCTGTCGAGATGTGTTTTATTCCATCTGCCAGACCCATTTGGTTAAACGCCATTGCAGTTTCTCCACCTCCAACTACAGTCATTCCTTTGCTTTTAGAAATAGAATTAAAGATTTCATTTGTCCCTGTAGCAAATTCAGAGTCTTCAAAAACACCCATAGGTCCGTTTGCAATGATAGTTCCGGCATCCTCGATCACTTGTATATATCTTACAAGCGTGTCGACTCCAATATCAAATAAAGGGTATTTGTCAGGTAAATTTTCAACATTTGTCCCGTATCTCTTTCCGTCATTATTAAGAGCCACATCAGTTGGAAATTCTATTTTTCCATCATATTTTGATAGTAGTTTTTTAGCTAATTCAATTACTTTTTCATGATTAGGAATTTGCTTTTCAATAAATTCGGTACTTGGTTTTCCAATATCTATTCCCCATGCAATCAGAAAGATATTTGCAACAACACCTCCAGTTAATATTTGTTCTACGCCTTTTTCTAAAAAATTTTCAGCTATTGACACAGAGTCAGCAGCCTTACTGCCACCTAAAACAGCAATTCTAGGAGTTGGTCCTGAACTAATTGCTTTTCCCAAGAAATCTAATTCTCGTTGCATAACTCTTCCAGCTAATGCGGGCATATATTCAGAGAAACCAACTAAAGAGGGTTGACATCTGTGTGAAGCTGCAAATGCATCGTTAATAAAGTAAGATGCGTAAGGTGCAAGAGTTTTAACCATTGTTGCATTACTCTGAGTCTTAAAGTTATCATTTTCAAATGTTTTAAGATTTATTTCTTCCTCGTCGAACCTAACATTATCCAACAGAATTATTTGTCCATCCTCTATTTTTTTAATTTCTTGAATAGCTTTTTTACCATAGATGTCATCCACAAATGTAATTTCTCTATCAATAATCTTAGACATTCTCTTTCCGTGTTTCTCTAAATTTACAAAATCTAGCTTTCCAGGCCTAGATTGGTGTGCAAGTACAATCACTCTAGCATTTTTGTCAGAAAGTTCCTTTACTGTAGCGGAATGTCTTTTTATTCTTGTGTCGTCCAGCAAATCTCCGTTTTCAGGGTTAATCGATGAGTTAATGTCTATTCTTAAAATCACATTTTTGCCGCTCAGCTCATAATCATCAATTGTTAGAAAACTTCTATCTTCAAGACTATCGAATTCTCCGTCAACAGTTACGTAACTACTGTTTTGAGCCACAACTTGTGAAGGGGGTCTTTCAAAACCCTTTTGTCTACGTTTTGTTTAAATTTCTTCCCAAAATAGCAAAACTGGCAACTACAGCTTCAATTTGTATCCTTGAATTTGCTCCTTCTGATAATCTAAAATCAGCTTCAGCTAATTTTTCTATCATGAGAACCTTAATGTTGTCAGGTATTTCTAAATCTCTAACTGTTCTGTGCATTTGTCTTAAAACATCCTCGCCAGCTAATCCATAAGTTATTTGGAGAGTATCCAGCTTTTCTCTAGCATTTGTGAAATTGCCGGACAATGCAGAGTCTAATGCGTCTTTAACTTCTTCAGGCCTAGCTGCGGCGACAGCTTGGTAAACTACATCAGGCGTTACGTCGGTGTTAGCAGCAGCTGCCATTTGTAATCCATTAATTGCTCTCCTAAGGTCCCCTTGTGCTAGATAAGTAAGTGATTCAAATGCTTCCTTGCTTACGTTAACATTTTCTTTTGCAGCAACAAACTTTAGATATTTTTCTAAATCTTCAGCTTTTATCGGCCTAAATCTAAATACAGCACAACGAGATTGAATAGGATCAATTATTTTTGAAGAAAAATTACAGGACATTACAAATCTACATGTTCGAGAATATTTTTCCATGGTTCTTCTCAAAGCTGCTTGTGCAGCTCCTGTAAGAGCATCAGCTTCGTCTAAAAATATTATTTTAAATCCTTTTTCACCAAGAGGCGCAGTCCTTGCAAATTCTTTAATTTTCCCTCTGACGACGTCAATACCTCTTTCATCAGATGCATTAAGTTCGTGTAAATTGTGCTTCCACAATTCTCCAAACATTTCCCTTGCCAGAGCCAAGGCAGAAGTTGTTTTTCCTATACCAGCAGGTCCAGCAAAAAGTAAATGTGGCATGGAACTTTCTTTCACGTAATTCTTCAATCTTGTAGTTACAGCTTCTTGGCCCACAACCTCAGAGAGATTATTTGGCCGGTATTTTTCTATCCAAATCTGTTCCATTAAACCTCTATCAGCACGTTCTATATTTGGATTAACCCCTATAATGTAAAACATATATATCCCCTCTACCAAATGTAAAACAATGTCTAAGTACGAAGGTGTCGATTTCTATAACTTGGATCAGCATTTAACCGAAGAAGAATTAATGGTGAGAGATTTAGTAAGGGATTGGGTAGATGAAGAAGTTCTACCAATTATCGAGGATTATTATACTAAGGGTACTTTTCCGCTAGAGTTGATACCAAAAATCGGAGAGATGGGCCTATTCGGATGCAATCTCTCAGGTTATGAGTGTGCTGGCTTGTCCAACGTAGCTTATGGCGTTATATGCCAAGAGTTGGAAAGAGGAGACTCTGCAATCAGGAGTTGTGTTTCAGTCCAAGGTTCTCTAACAATGTATCCAATTCACGCTTTTGGAACCGAAGAGCAGAAAAACAAATATTTGCCAGGCATGGCCAAAGGTGAGTTAATTGGTTGTTTTGGATTGACTGAACCTGATCATGGTTCTGATCCGGCAGGTATGGAAACTAAGGCAGTTGAAGATGGAGATTCATACATTCTTAACGGTGCTAAAATGTGGATTACTAATGGAACTATTGCTGACTTAGCCATAGTTTGGGCCAAGTTGGATGGAAAAATTCGAGGTTTTATTGTGGAAAAAGATGATAAAGGATTTTCATCACCAGAAATGAAGGGAAAGCATTCTCTAAGGGCCTCAATTACAAGCGAATTAGTATTTCAAGATTGCAGAATACCAAAGGACAGATTACTGCCGGATGTTCAAGGTTTGAAGGGCCCTCTAAGCTGCTTAACACAAGCACGTTATGGGATAGCTTGGGGTACACTTGGTGCAGCAATGGGCTGTTTTCATTCATCAGTAGACTATGCCAAGTCCAGAATTATGTTTAACAAACCTATAGCAAGCTTTCAGTTAGTTCAAAACAAATTGGCCTGGATGCTCAGAGAAATTACCAAAGGACAGTTACTTGCTTACCATTTGGGTAGGGCAAAGGATAAAGGCGAGGCTACGCCAGAAATGGTTTCTTTAGGCAAGATGAACAATGTAGATATTGCATTAGAAATAGCTCGAACCTCGCGTGATATTCATGGGGCTAATGGTATCTTAAATGAATATCCTATTATGAGACATATGGCAAATTTAGAAAGTGTTTACACCTATGAAGGAACGCATGACATTCACAACTTAATTCTTGGTAGATGGATAACAGGTTTACAAGCTTTTGAGTAGTTAGAGAATTCCAGGACTAGATACAGCTTCACTCCAGTCTGCGCAATTATAGCAACTTCGAGTTAAGGTCTTACCATTGCCGTTCGCTCCATCATCAGAAGTATATGTAAAAATATCATTGTAAGAATTTTTTGACAAAATTATTGTTTCAGATGTACCTAGACCATTTCCTATTGCAATGTCTTCAACTGAAAAAATGTATTTGTAATTAACATATGTTTCCCTAAAAGTCGATGGGGATGATGTTAGTATTCCTACGCTTTTTGCAGGAATCGTGATTATTTCATTTTCCTCAGATACGATATTATCCTTTTGTTCATTATCTGCTATAGTCCAGCTGTTAACAAATATTGCAATATCGTTTGGATTATAGAATTCCACCCACTCATAATCAAAGCCATTATTTTGAGGACTGTACATTACCTCAGTAAGGTAAAGATTATTATTTGGAGTATCTCCCTCAAATATTGTAACAGTTAGTACTGCAGGTGTTACATTACTTCCATCATTGTATAGCAGATATCTGTGAGATTCAAAACTCACTGTAGCAGAATCTGGATTACCACCCCATAGGCAAACAGTTTCCTTTGGAACTAAGGTTTGTACTTCAATTCTTAGTTGTTCAGTAACTCCTAGCTCTTCTTTAAGAGGATAGTAAGGGAATTTTCCTAATGAATCACATTTGCCTGAATCGATTTCTCCATTACCATTCAATATTCCAACAGTAGTTCCATTGCGTAGTTGTACATTACCAGTCCCGTATTCATTGTTCTCCCAAAGAGTAGAATCTCCGCTCAACCCTTGTGAGCCAGTTAATTCAGAAACAACTTCTCTTGCCATAACAATATTGTTGTCGTTTTTGTTTAAATCGATGCCAATTCTAAAGTTCATAGATGAAGTAAATGCTTGTAAAATGAGCACGAAAACGGTTAAAGCGATAGTGAACTCAATAACGTGAGTTACAGCGTCTTCTTCATTGATGTGTCTTCTCTTCATCTTTTGGCTTCCTTCTTGAAAAGCTTAGTTGCCGTTCTAAGGCAGGTAATAGGCCATAAAACTAGTGCCAATAAAATTAACCATCCAGGTATTCCCTCTAAATCTATAGCTAAAGTCCGATGCGTTAACAATCCAACTGCAAATTGATATACATATCCTGGATTTAGCATACCCATGTGTGAGGCTATGGTTTGGAATTTAGGATCATTTTCAAAATCATCTGCAGTCACATCAATGCCCAATGCAAACGAAAGTGCATAAATTAACAGATTCCATACAACAGCGAAAAGTAACCACATTCCTAACCCGTACATTACTACATCAGTCCCACTTCTCGCAGAAATTGCAAAACATAATTGAAAGCAAACGAGCGTAAAAATCATTATTTGTCCACAAATTAGGAACGCGATTATTCCACTAAATGAAGGAGTATCTCCTGCATTAATCATGAAAATTAATCCCAAAATCTGTGCTACTAGAGCAGGAATTCCTACAACTAAAGACAATCCTAGGGCTTTTCCTATGACGATTGTTTCTCGATTAATCGGCTTTGCTAGAAGAATATT
>JAYYHK010000022.1:0-2746 GCA_036148495.1 Thermoplasmatota archaeon
GCCATTAATCATTAGAATTGGCCCTTCTGGAGCGATATCCTCAGGCTCATTATATCTTTCATTAAGCATTTCATGATGTATTGCTCCTAATTTTTCAGCTGAGGTAGCATTGCTTTCAATAGACTCATTAATGTTAACAATACGTTGAGACATTAATCCTCGAGGCACTCCATCTATCATTGACTCAATTATGAAGTTTTCACGCACCCAGCTAATCATTTCTAATGTGATTAGACTGTCCAAGGTAGCATTCTCATTAATCAAGGCATTAGCTTTACCATCGTAGGATGATGTTAAATTAGAAATCAAAACTAGTGCGTCGTCTGCAGCCAAAGTGCCGTTAGCAACATCATCAAGTTTTGAAGTAACTTCTTTTCTGTACTGCCCATCTAAAATGAATAATTGATAGTTTTTAACTAAAAGTTTTCTAAAAGTTTCTGATTCCTCAGTTGAATATTCTCTCCTCATGTACACTGAACCAGAAAATTCTTGTGGATCATTTTCATCATAATTTTTCAAGTCTAATTCGTGAAGATTAAAATCATATTGCAAAAAAGGCTGATATTCGTAAAAATCTTCATCGTATTCAGCACTGTTGCTTGGTACAAAGAAAAATATCCCTGAAACAAGTGACACGACCAATAATAAAGCTGTAAACGCTCTTGACATAAGGCGGTTAGGCTTGCCGTATTTATAGAATGTTGTTGAACAAAGTATATAACCTAAGTCCGTCGTTTAAACGCATGGTGCCATGGTATCGGTCATATTACGTTCCTTTCGGATTAGCTGTAATAGCTTTTTTGATAATAACTACGGGAGGGTGGATACGGATAAACGACGCTGGAGAAAGCTGTCCTGATTGGCCTACTTGCTTTGGTACATGGGGCTTTGATGTCTCAGCAGATGAGCAAGAAGCGTGGTGGAATGAAAATCCTGATGAGATTGATTCCAGAGGTGGCACACACAGATACACTACATATCAAATATTTACAGAATGGGCTCATAGAGGCCTAGTTGGAATTATTGGATTACTTGTTGCATACAGCCATTATACTGCTTGGTCTCTCAGAGATAAGATAGGTAACAAAGTTTACAGAATACACTTTGTATCAAGTATGTTTCTCATAATGCAAGCTGTATTGGGCTACGTCACCGTTGATCTTGATAATGCGCCCTGGACGGTTTCTCTGCATTTGTTTATGGCCCTTGTATTCACTACATCACTACTGACAGTAGGCTTTGTGTGGTGGGAAAAACAAGACGGTTTACCTAGAAAATTACGGATTTCTAGAATTAGCGAAAAACTCAAAAAATATATTTGGTACATTTGCATAATTGTACTGATACAATTAATGATTGGAGCATACTTGTCCACAAGCTATCATAGGGCTGCTTGCAACATTGGATTTTACGAAGGATGGCCATTGTGTCAAAGCTCAATTTTACCTGTGTTGAAGCAATTCGGAATAATGCTAAACTATGGACACCGAGTTTCTGCTGTTGTAGTAGGAGCATTACTACTTTATGTTGAAAGAGAAGCAAATAATGAATTCAAGGATTCAAAAGCTATTGTTAAAGTAATGCTAAAAACTGCAGGTATAATCTATTTTATCAATATATTACTTGGAGGACTTTACGTTGTAACTGCTGTTGACGGTATATTCCTAGGGTGGCTCTCACTTTTACATTTACTTGTAGGTGTATGTGTCTTCCTTACTTTGGCAACAACCTATTTACTGATTAATATCTCCGAACAAGAGGTTAATAATGTCTCAAACTAAACCATCATTACTAAAAATCTACTGGATTCTAATGAAACCCCGTGTAGTTTTTCTTTTGCAAGTAACTGCATTATGTGGAATTTTCACATACGATTTCAAAGAGGGATATAACTCTGGTAGAAATTACGTAGATAGTATTCAGACATCGGTAGTAGTATTGATTGGCGGGACTTTAGCAAGCGGTGGTTCCATGGCCGTTAACATGTGGTATGAGAGGGACATTGATCCTTTAATGGAAAGAACAGAAAATAGACCGATTCAATCCGGTTTTATATCTCCAAACCACGCTTTAATTTTTGGAATTTGTGTTTCATTACTTGGCGTCATTTTAGTTTCAACATTAACGAATACTAGTGCCGGAATTATTACTGCGCTAAGTGCTTTGTTCTACACTGTTGTGTATACAATGATACTCAAAAGAAGAACACCTCAGAATATTGTGATTGGAGGTTTAGCCGGCTCAACTCCTCCCGCCATAGGATGGGCTGCTGCTTCAAATAATATATTTGACTTGCTACCTTGGCTTATGGTATTAACAATCTTTCTTTGGACTCCTGCACACTTTTGGGCTCTGACTTTGTCTAAAAGACGTGATTATGGAGAAGCTGGAGTTCCAATGCTTTCAGTAGTGAGTGGGGAAGATACTACTAGGAAATATATTCTACTGTACTGCGTTTGCTTGGTGTTGAATTCTATTTCCATTATCGTAAATGGGAATACTGGAATTATATTTTTAATAACTGGAATAAGTTTGTCTGTTTATTTTGCATACCTTGCACAAACTCTAACAAAAACTAAGTCCGAAGACGATGCTTGGAACTTATTTAAATTTTCAAATATGTACCTTTTTACCTTCTTCATTTTACTTGTTTTAGACACTGCATATACTGTATAATCATACTTATCTTTAATAATGCCATTCTATATACAAAAATTACTTTGTTATAGAAGGAAAAAAATGTCCA
>JAYYHK010000023.1:0-4040 GCA_036148495.1 Thermoplasmatota archaeon
CTTTCCCTTTCTTCAGGCCTAAATGTTTCATAGTCTAGATTCAACTGTGGATCAAGTTCTTCTTCTGCCTGCTTGCTAGCACCTAATAATTTTTCTCTTAAAGCTTTAAACATTATTGAACTCCTTGCAAAGAATCTATTTGCTTTCGGATTGATGTGTATTCCTGTTGCGTTTTAACTAAATTATTCTGATATGTTTGTGTTGCTGTGTTCAAATCATCCAACCTTTTATTCAATCTTCTTAAGGAATCTTCGCGTGTTGTTTCCATATATACTCTTGAACCAATGCCTACGAGTACTCGATCCATATCATTTATACTTGCGAAAATAGAAGTATTGTGTCCCACAGGAACAAGCATTTCATTGCTCTTTTCGGATTTAATCATTCCATTAATGGTATCTTGTGCTTGGAAGATATCTGCCTTTACATTAGATATGGCATCTAGCTGAGACTCCCAATAACGAATTTGCTCTTCGTATTGCGGTAGTGCATTAACGAGTCTCCGAAGCTCAACATCAGAATCAGACATTAATCTTCCATTTCTGGGTGTTTAAAATAACCATGCTAAAACATTAACCATAATTACTAGGCTGCTTAGAATCAATTGCAAACTTCGAAGGCAGGGCTGATTTATGATGTCCTGAGCAATAGATTGCATACACGACTCCATTGGGTCCCCACCGGATTAGTGATGGAAGGGACAACCCCGGAGTCTTACATTTCCCAAACCGGGTCAGAGCCCTGAAACGATGATGGTGCTCGTTAGGTTTGGGGTAAAGGCCGTCTTCGGGCGGCCACTTTATACTAAAACATTGGACATTCCGCCATCTGTGTGGAGAATTTGTCCTGTGAAATTTTCTGGTGCTTCTGTTAACAACCACTTAATAACGTTTGCAACTTCTTCTTTACTTCCTACTCTTTTAATGGGAATCTTCTGTGAAGCTGCTTGTGAAGCTGTTTCATTTGACATTATAGGTGAAGCGAGCTTTGTATCAGTTAATCCTGGAGCTACTGCATTAATTCTCAATCCACGATTTGCATAAGTTGCTGCAGCTGATCTGACCATTGATTCTATACCACCTTTGGCTGCTGAGATTGCCTCATGATTTACCAACCCCAAAGATCCTGCGACACTTGACATGAAAACCATTCTACCGTGCCCTTGACTTAACATAGCTTTTCCAGCGATAGATAATGTGAGAAATGCTGAAGTAAGATTTGTACTAATGACTGCTTCAAATGCTTCCTTGTTCATAGCATGTGGTGGCCTTACTGCAAACGAACCTACACAGTGTAAAATTGCATGAATCTCTCCAGACTCTTTTACGCCTGAAATAAAATTTTTGATATCTTCTTCAGAGGTTGCATCGCCTAAAATTACATTTACTCCCAAATCAGATAGCTCATCTGTGTGTGAATCATCTCTCACCAATGCATGAAATTTGTAATTTTCAGTGGATATGCTAGAAATTGTGGATTTTGCAATATCGCTTGAACCTCCGACGATAACTATACTTTTTACCATACCTTTTCAAAAAATAGTGGCATATTAAGGTTAGGTAATACTAATGCAGTGGGCATGACAGATCCTACTTCTTGGAAACTTGTTTTCCGCAGTAAAAATTAGTTCGATTTCGAACCTTGAACTAGTTTGCCGCTTGATGTGAAATTATTATATATTTTGCCTTCTTCTTCGTAGCAACCAAGTTTTTCTTTTACGTAATTTATTAGTTCTTCGAAAGATAGCGTATTATTCAAAGCTTCATCTAATGATTCTGATGTATATTGCATTAGTTTTGATGCAAATTCTATTGACTTTTCATTTGCTAAATTAACTAACACTGAACATATTTTTTGTGGTGGCTTTTCATCTTTGCTGTATTTCTTTATGTAATTTGTTCCTGCATATCTGCCTCCTCTCAGAGGCGTTATGTAAATATTCCACCATTCATATTTTTTTCTTAGATTATTTGATAATTTACGCCGAAGAGTAAAAACTCTGACTCTGCGCTTCATGCAAATCGCATGAATTGTATCTTTCCAAATGTGATTCATCGGTCACGTACCTTGCCGAACTTACATATTTGAGAGGAGTTTCACCCCGTATGTTTTGCCTTATTTTCAAATTAATCACTCGTGATTTTCAGAAGTAGACGACATGACATGCCCTTGCATTTTTGCGGATAAAACAACGTATCAGTTGCCAGCTGGAAATATACGTTGCTTGGTATTCAAAGGCTGTGTTTCCAATCAACCTAGGATTATTGACAAAAAACAGCTATTTTTTTAAAAGTTTGCAAGGCTTAACCTCCCAAACAAATCTATTACTATAGCTAACAGTAATCTATGACTCAGTCTAATATCAAAGATGAATTAAGTGTAGTTTTAGTTCTTTCAGAGATACTGTCCAATTCAATGTTCTCTGGCTTTTTAGAAGAATGATGGGAATGTATTTTCCATTTAGTTCCTACTCTATCTAAAACAAAAGTAAATCTTGCCGGGGCTTGGTTTTGAACGCCGTCTTCAACTAAATCAAAAACATAAATTCCGTTAACAATCGCAGTACGTCTGTAGCCTAAATCGTCTTCAAATATTTTAATTATTTTTCCACAAGGTTTGAATTTCAAAAAATAATCAAAATATATTTTAATTTCACGATGACCTTTGCGAATCTCACTGTCTAATGTCCCCAGTAAAATTCCATCTTCTTTGTAAAGTGATAATATAGATTCTACATCGTTAGAGCAAACGGTTTCCATCCACTCTTGAATGAAATCGCGAGGAGTCTTCATGAAAATACCTTTCCGAACTCATTTTTAAATTTATCTAGATCTTCTTTTACAAGATTATTGATTCCGCCGGCTTTTTCCCTACCACCACCTCCAAAAATTTTGCAAAGATTTCCTGCACCATATGGATTTTTCAATGAAGATCTAACAGAAATGCGATAAGTACCGTCAGAGTTAGTAACTGCAATTGCGCATGCTAAATCCTTGTTAGAATTGACTAGATGATTGCCGAAAGTACCCATTATTCTATGCGACCACTCTTCATCAGGAAATTTGTAAATTACACCTCTATCGTGAATGGAAAAAGGCTCCTGACATGAAGCTGTGCTCATATCTGAGCGGAAATTAGTAACCAAAACTGAAAATATATCATGATTTGCTATTGCGAATACATCTGCCCCACAATCTTCAAGCATGTCTGAAACTGCAAGTGGTGCTGCAAACAAGTCATCTTCAGTTTTACCGTAACTATTGTAGTTTATGGCTAAGCCAATCTCTTTCAATAATTCAGTTTGCCTCTCGTTCAAACCTTCATCTAGGGCCAACTTATAAGCTAAATCAAAATGATTATCCCCAAAGGCGGTTGCAATTGCCCAAATATGGTTTTTACCATTAACATGAGTGTCCACTATTCTTCCAGTTGTCATGTGTGGATCTGTGTCTACATGGTAAACTATGTTAGGATGAACAATAAGTTCAGAAGGATCGTGATGATCAAAATATTCAACCTTAGCTCCAGATTCAAGAATACGAAGAACATCTTTGCGATTTTTAGCGTGAGAAATGTCCAAAACAGTGACTAAATCTCCTTCAATCGCATTTACATGTCTGAGAAGATTAACATCTCTCTTGACTCCACTAATATTTACCGTATCTAGTGGTATAGCCAGCCTTAGCTGATGGCGGGCAAATATACCATCTGTATCTCCGTTAAATACATCGTAATTGGTCATTTTCTAATCATCCATTTGAGGAACTTAAATATTTACCTTTGCTTAAAAGATATTAATTGCTTTTTCCTAATTTCTTCCTTTCATTAATCAAAATATCATTAATTAGTGTTGAGGAGGTTCCTTTAGTATATGGAAAATACACAACTGCCACTCCAACATCATTAAAATCTGACTCAATTTTGTTCCATTTATCTGTATTTTGCCAATCATCCCCTACAAACACAACATTAAATTTTAACTTTTCCCAATGAGACATCTTATCCATATCTTCTTGAGGAACTACTTCATCGACATATTT